>JAJTBM010000269.1 GCA_021286885.1 Rhodocyclales bacterium | reverse complement strand
GCGGCACCTGCAACAGGGCTTAAAATAGGATAGAAATTAACAACTTACGGCGTTCAGCTAAGACTTAGGTCATAGCTTCAAAACACTACAGCACCCGCGCACCTCACAATTCAATCTGAGTACCAAACTCAACCACCCGGTTAGCCGGTATGCAGAAGAAATCGGCGGCGCTATGGGCATTCCTGAACATCACGATGAACAGGCGCAAACGCCACAGGCTGAGAACCGAGCCATTGCTGGGGATCAGGTTCTCGCGCCCCAGGAAGAAGGACGAGTCCATCAGCGCGAAGGGCAGCCCGTGGGGTGCACAACGGGCCAGGGCGGCCGGAATGTCGGGGTCATCCTTGAACCCATAACGCAGGAAAACCCGGTAGAAGCCGTGCTGCAGCGCCTCGACCCGAATGCACTCGGAGGCGGGCACGTAGGGAATGTCCTCGGTGATCACGTTCACCAGCACCACCCGCTCATGCAGCACCTTGTTGTGCAGCATGTTGTGCAGCAGGGCACGGGGCACCCCATCCGGGTTGGTGGTCATGAACACCCCAGTGCCTTCCACCCGATGGGGCGGATCGTAGGCCATGGACTGGATGAACAGATCCAGGGGCATGGTATCCACCTGCATCCGCTCGGTAAGCGCCGCCCGACCCCGCTTCCAGGTCATCAGCAGGGTATGCACAACCAGCCCCATGGCCAGGGGGAACCAGCCTCCATCCAGGATCTTGACGCTGTTGGCGCTGAAGAACGCGAAGTCGACGGTGAAGAACACCGCCACGAACACCACCGCCGTACCCAGACGCCAGTGCCACAGGCTGCGCACCACCATGAAGGCCAGCAGGGTGTCGATCATCATGGTGAGCGTCACCGCAATGCCGTACGCCGAGGCCAGGGCGCTGGACGATTTGAAACCAATCACCAGCGCAATCACCGCACCCAGCAGCAGCCAGTTCACATTGGGCACGTAGATCTGGCCCACTTCCTTTTCGGAAGTGTGCACGATGTGGATGCGCGGCGAATAGCCCAGCTGCACCGCCTGCTTGGTCAGGGAGAACGCCCCGGAAATCACCGCCTGGGACGCAATGATGGTCGCCAGGGTCGCCAGCCCCACCATGGGGTAGAGCAAGGGTTCAGGAGCCATCAGGTAGAAGGGATTCTTGACCGCACTGGGGTCATCCAGGATCAGCGCCCCTGGCCCAGATAGTTCAGGTACAGGGCCGGGAACACAAAACCGAACCAGGCCAGCTTGATGGGACGACGGCCAAAGTGGCCCATGTCCGCATACAGGGCCTCACCCCCGGTAATGGCCAGCACCACGGCCCCCAGGGCCAGGAAGCCCAGGCCCTTGTTCTGGACAAAGAAAAACAGCGCATAGGCCGGATTCACCGCTTCCAACACCGCCGGGTGACGCAGGATGTTCCAGATGCCCAGCCCACCCAGGGTGGCAAACCAGAACAGCATCACCGGGCCGAACACCGCCCCGACCCGGGCCGTGCCCTTGCTCTGGATGAAGAACAGCAGCACCAGCACCACCAGGGCCGAGGGAATCACAAAGGGCTTGAAGGCCGGCGTGGCCACTTCCAGGCCCTCCACCGCCGAGAGCACCGAGATGGCTGGCGTGATGACCCCATCACCGTAGAACAGGGCGGCACCAAACAGCCCCACCGCCGACATGGCGCCTGCCAGGCGGGGCGATTGGGTGGTGCGCAGGGCCAGGGACGTGAGGGCCATGATGCCCCCCTCGCCCCGGTTGTCGGCCCGCATGATGTAAACCACGTACTTCAGGGACACCACGATGGTGATGGCCCAGAACACCAGGGACAGGATGCCCAGCACGTTATTGGGCGTCACCGGCACCGCATGGGGGCCGTTGAACACCTCTTTCATGGTGTAGAGGGGGCTGGTACCGATATCACCAAACACCACCCCCATGGCCGCCAGGGCTACCGGCAACACCTGCCGGAGGGGAAGGGAATCTTGCTCTGCAGCAAGGGCGCTAGACATTCATCTCTCCTGGATCACCGCACGTCCGGCTTCGGAACATGCACCGAGGCGCGGATTATAGGTGTAAACGCTGACATCACAAGGAGAAGCGCTTGGCAAAGTCAAACCTGCAACAGAGCCGGCATGGATCTGAAAGTTCCCTGCAAGCTTTCACTGCAGCGCAGCAAAAAACCTTGCTGGACGGGTGAAAATCAATAGTGGGGGGGAATTTCGTCGCGCAGATCGCGCACTTCCGGGCCCTTGGAGGCGCTCTGGATCATCTCGTAGAGGTGACGAATCTGGCGCTGGAGGGCGTCGATCTGCTCCTGCTGACGATGGACCACCATGTTCAGGGACTCCACCAGATCCTCGGTGAGGGTGAGCTTGATTTCGATTTCGGTCAGACGGGATTCCATAGGTACAGGCCCTGAATGCAACAGGCGCGGAGTAGGCAGAAGTGCGGAGGCGGATTGTCCCAGCCTCGCCCCGATCCGGCCACCCTTTTCATGGGGCCAGGCGCCCAGCCCTCGACGCCCCACCCGCACAGGGCGATAATGGAGGGTTAGCAGACCGCCACAGAAGCGGACCACCCTACCCCAGCAGGACACCCATGAACACCCCAGCCGCCCCGTTCAGCACCTCGCGCAAGCACCTCGAACTCCTGGCCCCGGCCCGCAGCGCCGACATCGGCATCGAAGCCATCAACCACGGCGCCGACGCCGTTTACATTGGCGGCCCGGCCTTTGGCGCCCGCGCCCAGGCCGAGAACGAGATCGCCGACATCGAACGCCTGGTGCGCCACGCCCACCGCTACGGCGCCCGCATCTTCGTCACCTGCAACACCATCCTGCACGATGCCGAACTCGAAGGCGCCCGGGGCCTGATCCACCAGCTCTACGACGTGGGCGTGGATGCGCTGATCGTCCAGGACATGGGCCTGCTGGAAATCGACCTGCCCCCGATCCAGCTCCACGCCAGCACCCAGACCGACATCCGTCACCCGGAAAAAGCCCGCTTCCTGCAGGACGTGGGCTTCTCCCAGATCGTGCTGGCGCGGGAGATGACCCTCACCGAGATCCGCAAGGTCGCCGCCGCCACCGACTGCGCGCTCGAATTCTTCATCCACGGCGCGCTGTGCGTGGCCTTCTCGGGCCAGTGCTACATCAGCCACGCCCACACCGGCCGCAGCGCCAACCGGGGCGAATGCTCCCAGGCTTGCCGGCTGCCCTACGACCTGACCGACCAGGAAGGCAACCTGGTGGCCAGCAGCCGCCACCTGCTCTCCATGAAAGACAACAACCAGAGCGCCAACCTGCGCGCCCTGGCCGATGCGGGGATTTCCAGCTTCAAGATCGAAGGCCGCTACAAGGACATGGCCTACGTGAAGAACATCACCGCCCACTACCGTCAGCTCCTCGACCAGATCATGGAAGAGGCCCCCGAGTACAGCCGGACTTCTGCCGGCCGCAGCATCTTCCTGTTCAACCCGGTGGCCGAAAAGACCTTCAACCGGGGCACCACCGACTACTTCGTGAATGGCCGCAACGCCGACATCGGCGCCTTCGACTCCCCCAAGTTTGTGGGCGAGCCCGTGGGCAGCGTGACCCGCATCGACGGCAAGCAGCGGCGCTGGTTTGAAACCACCAGCGTGCTCGAACTGCACAACGGCGATGGCCTCAGCTTCTACGACCGCCAGGGCGAACTGGTAGGCCTGCGCGCCAATCGGGTCGAACGGGTCGGTTCCGGCGACGACTTCCGGGTGCATACCATTGATGCGGTGCCCGCCGAACTCTTCCCCGGCAGCGGCCTGTTCCGCAACCGGGATCACGAATTCGAGCGCATGCTCGAAAAGAAATCCGCCGAACGGCGCATCGCGGTCGATCTGCATCTGGCCGAAACCGCCGACGGCTTCGCCCTCACCCTGACCGACGAAACCGGCATCAGCGCCACCGCCCTGCTGCCCCACGCCAAAGAGCCCGCCAAGGATGCCGAGCGTGCCACCAGCGGTCTGCGTGACAGCCTCGCCAAGCTGGGCAACACCATCTTCAGCGCCCGTCAGGTGGAACTCGCCCTCACCCAGGCCTGGTTCCTGCCCGCCGGGGCGGTGAATGCGCTACGCCGGGATGCGGTGGAGCAGCTCGAAGCCGCCCGCCTCGCCGCCCTCCCCCGCCTGCCGCGCCAGGCGCCGGTGGCGCCGCCCGTCCAGTACCCCCAGACCGAACTAAGCTACCTGGCCAACGTGCTCAACCAGAAGGCCCGGGATTTCTACCACAAGCATGGGGTGGAGCTCATCGAGGCGGCCTACGAGGCCAACGAGCATCTGGACGACGCCTCCCTGATGATCACCAAGCACTGCCTGCGCTACAGCTTCAACCTGTGCCCCAAGGAGGTCAAAGGCATCCGCCCCGACCCCATGGTGCTGGTCAATGGCAAGGAAAAACTCACCCTCAAGTTCGACTGCAAGCGCTGCGAGATGCACGTCATTGGCCGGATGCGCCCCTCGGTGCTCAACATCCCCGCCAGCCCGGTGACCTTCCATGCCAAGCCGCCGGCCCACCTGCATTCGCCCCACTGACCTTCACCCTCATCCCCCGCCCGAATCCGCATGAAAATTGCCCTGTCCGTCATCGCCCTGCTGCTCCTGGTCATCCTCGGCCCGGCCGCCTGGCAGTACGCCCACTTCGACCCAAACCAGGCGCCCCCCGAGCAGAATCTGCCCTGGCAGATCG
>JAJTBM010000268.1 GCA_021286885.1 Rhodocyclales bacterium | reverse complement strand
GTCGGGCGTGTATGCGGGGATGCTGGCGTATTTGCTGATTCAATGCGGCACGCCCCTGGTGGAGCGGCGGGTGGGGAGTGCCCGGGGCCGGTTGGTGATGACAGGGGCGCTGGCTGTGGTGGTCGTGGCCCTACTGAGCGGGCTGGTGCTGTGGATCACCTCCAGGCTCCACGGCCAAGGGGGCATGGATGCCCTGTGGGACAAAATCGCCCAGACCATAGACGGGGCAAGCGGCCAGCTCCCGGCCTGGGTGCTGGATAAACTCCCCAACACCGCCGAGGAAGTGAAGGCCGAGGTGGTGCAGTCCCTGCGCGAACATGCGGCGGAGCTGCGCATTCTGGGCAAGGAGGCGGGCCTGGTGCTGGCCCATGTGCTGATTGGCCTCATCATCGGCGCCATGGTGGCCGTGCAGGGGAGTGAGGCCGGCGCCTCCCGGGGGCCTCTGGCCGTGGCCCTGCGCCAGCGGATTGCCTGCTTCTATCAATCTTTCCGCAGCGTGTTTGGCGCCCAGGGCAAAATTTCTCTGATCAACGCGGGCTTCACTGCCGTTTATCTGCTGGCCTTGCTGCCACTCCTGGGCATCCATCTGCCCTTTTCCAAGACCATGGTGCTGATTACCGCCCTGGTGGGCCTCTTGCCGGTGGTGGGCAATCTGATTTCCAACACCATCATCGTGCTGGTGGCCCTGTCGGTTTCGATGGAGGCGGCGCTGCTCTCCCTGGGCTTTCTGGTGATCCTGCACAAGCTGGAATATTTTCTGAACGCCCGTATTGTGGGCGCCGAAATCCACGCCCGGGCCTGGGAGTTGCTGCTCGCCATGGTGGTCATGGAAACCCTGTTCGGGGTGGGCGGCGTCGCCCTGGCCCCGGTGCTGTACTGCCACATCAAGCAGGAGCTCAAGGGGCGCGGGTTGATTTGAGGATCGGCCTAGGGCTTCAGGCGCCTGCTTAGGGTTTCCAGGCCTGGGCCAGCAGAACCTGGCTGCGCATCTGGTAGCCCTCTTCGGTCTGGTAGGGCTGGAGTTCGGTGGCGACGCCGGTGCGCAGGCTTTCCCGGGTGTCGGTGGGCAGGCGGGAGAGGGCTTCGGTGGCGCCGCCGGCCAAGTCCAGAAAGGCTTGCCAATAGTCCTGGGCCTGGGCAAAGCGGTTCTCGAAGCTGAAGCCCTGGGTTTGTACCCGGGCAAAACCGGCGCTTGCTATGAGGGGTGCCAGGGCTTCTGGCTGGCCGAGCCGAAACACCGACGGGCGCTCCACCTTGGGGGGCGGCAGCCGGCGGGCGATGCAGGCCTGGGCGCAGGCGATCAGCGGCACCGCTTCCCGGGGGCCCCACACGCTCAGTACCAGCCGCCCGCCCGGGCGCAGCACCCGTAGCACCTCGGCCAGGGCCCGTTCCGGGCTGGGCAGGATGAACAGCCCCAAGCCCACCAGCACCAGATCAAAGCTGTCCTCGGCAAAGGCCAGGTGCTCCGCATCGCAACTGGCCGCCAGGAGGCCGGGCCGGCCTTCGGCGCGGGCGGCCTCCAGACCCACCCGCAGCATGCTTTCGGCGATGTCGCTGGCCACTACCCAGCCGCCCGGGGCGACCCGGGGCAGGGCGTCCCGGGCCAGTAGGCCGGGGCCGGCGGCCAGATCCAGCACCCGTTCGCCGGGGGCTGGAGCAGCCAGCTCAAGCAGGGCCTGCTGCAGCCCGGCCCGCAGGTGGGCACTGTCGGCGTAGCGCTGGGCAATGCGGTTGAAACCGTCCTTTTCGATGGATTTGAAGCGTCGCCGGTCAAAACTGGCGCTGGGTGTCGTCATGGCTGTTCTCCGGGTGCCTTGGTTTTTGTGGGGCTCTGGGGCCCGGCGCCTTCAGGGGGTGGGAATGTTCAGGCCGCTCAGGGGATCAGGCCCGCGTAGCGCAGGATGGGGTCGAGATAATCGTCCCATCGGGTGAAGCTGTGGTCGCCGCCTTCTAGCACGGTCTGCCGGCTGCCCTGGTAGCGGGCCACGGCATGGCGATAGTCCAGCACCTCGTCGCCGGTTTCGGCCAGCAGCCAGAAGTTTTCCGGATGGGCGAGGGTCGGGTGTTCGAGGGCGCGCAGTTCGGCGATGTGCGCTTCGGTGAACTCGAAGGTTTCGTCCGAATACATATGGCGCTGGGTGCCGATGTAGCTGGCGAGGGAGAGGGGGGCGATCACCGCCGGATTCACCACCACCGCCTTGAGATGATGGGTTTCAGCCAGATGGGTGGCGTAAAAACCGCCCAGGGAGCTGCCCACCAGAGTGGGCGGGGTGGCGCAGCGGGCGATTTGTGCCTCCACCAGGGCCATGGCGGCCTGGGCGCTCACGGGGAGTTGTTCGCACCAGAAGGCGTCTTGCAGCCCGTGGTAGGCGGCGCGGGCGCCCAGGCTGCGGGCTTTCCAGGATTCGGGGCCGGAGCGGAAGCCGTGCAGGTAGATGATCATTTATTTGTACTCCAGATGGTCTTGGGCGTGCAGGGTGGTGGCCAGGCCGTGGCGTAGCCAGCGGCGGGCGGCCGGGTTGTGGTGCAGGCTGGCCTGCCAGAAGGCGGCGCTGGCGGCGCGCAGGCTGTCCCGAAAGCGCGGGCTGGGGCGTCCGGCGTCCGGGGGCTCACCGGCCAGTTCCCGATGTTGGGCACCGTCGTACACCAGCAGGTATTTGTCTCCGGGGGGCATGGCCTGGTGGGGCAGCAGGCGGTTTTCCGGGGTGATGTCGCTGCGCCCCAGGCCCTGATCCCGGGTGCCCGTGATGCCGAGCACCGGCAGATCAAAGGCGGCAAAGCGGGCGGCCAGGCCGGGGGGCTGTTCGGGCTCCCGGGCGGAGGGGCTGAGGGTCAGCAAGCCCCGGATGCGGGTGTCCCGGGGCGAGGCTGGGGGCAGGCTGGCACGGGCTTCGCCGGTCACTAGCTGCATTGTGACCGCACCAAAGGAATGGCCGCACAGCCCAATGCTGCGTGGGTGCTGAAGGGCGGTGGGAATGGCTGGATGCCCGTCGAGGGCTGCGATCACCCGCTCCACGTCGGAGCGCCGTTCGAGCAGGGATTCCCGTTGAAAGGCGTGCCGAACCATTCTCAGCAGAGCGTAGGGAATGTTGTCGCCGAGTTCTCGAATGTCCGTGCCCGGATGTTGAATGGCAATGACGCCGAAGCCCAGGGCCTGCCAGGGCTGAATCCAGTCTTGTCCGCTTTCCCGGCTTCCCCCGAGTCCGTGGGAAAACAGAATCAGGCTGGCGCCTGGTGTGGGGGGGAGATAGTGCTTGAGCAGCAATGCGCGCCCACCTTCCGGGTCGGGCAGGGTGCTGTAATGAATGATCGCAGACATGGGGCGCCAGCTTAGCGCCGGATGCCGCAGAAGTAAAAACGCCCTGCATGGGGCAGGGCGTTGATGGCGACGACGACGGGTGGTCGGCGGTGCAGATTAGTGGTCGACCCAATCCACGATGCCGAAGTGCCAGGTGGCCAGGATCACGATGCCGAAGGCGATCCGGTACCAGGCGAAGGGAATGAAATTGTGATTGGAGATGTAGCGCAGCAGCCAGCGCACGCAGAAGAAAGCCGAGATGAAGGCCGAGATGAAGCCCACCACCCACATGCCCAGGTCGTCGGCGTTCAGCAGGGCGCGTTCTTTGTAGAGCTGGTACAGGGTAGCCACGCCCAGGGTGGGAATCGCGAGGAAGAAGGAGAACTCGGTGGCCGCCTGACGGGAAAGACCGAACAGCATCCCGCCGATGATGGTGGAGCCCGAACGGGAGGTGCCAGGGATCAGCGCGAAGGCCTGGGCGATACCCATCTTGAGGGCGTCGAGGGGGCGCATCTCGTCGATGTGGTGGATGCGGATGCTGTGCTGGCGGCGCTCAGCCCACAGGATCACGAATGCGCCCAGGATGAAGGCAGTGGCTACCGGGATGGCGCTGAACATATGGGCCTTGATGATCTTGCCAAAGGCCAGGCCCAGCACGGCCAGGGGCAGGAAGGCGATGAACAGGTTGAGCACCAGGCGGTTGGCTTCCCGCTGCTTGCCCAGGCCGGCAAAGGTGGCTGCCAGGCGGGTCCGGTATTCCCAGATCACGGCCAGGATGGCGCCGGACTGGATCACGATCTCGAACAGCTTGCCGCGCTCGTCGTTGAAGTCCAGCAGGGCGCCGGTCAGGATCAGGTGGCCGGTGCTGGAGATGGGCAGGAATTCGGTCAGACCCTCGACGATGCCGAGAATCAGGGCCTTGATCAGCAGGAGAATATCCATGGGGATGCGGGGTGGGGTTGCAGGAAAGAGGCCGCATTATAGCCTTGCAGCATTTGTGCACTGCGTGACCCGTGTGGTAATGCGTCACGTTTTGCCATGCAGGGGCTTAAGTTTGGGGCGGGTAGACCGATAGAGCTGGGGTGTGAGGCTGTGTTCTCGATCACCAGAAAATCTGATATCCATGCTGAAAAAAATACCCGTTGAACGTCTGCGCCTGGGCATGTTCATCCACGAGTTCTGTGGGGACTGGATGTCCCATCCTTTCTGGACCAAAAAATTTCTGCTCAAAGAGGGGGCAATACTTGAGCGGATTCGTGGGTCGGGTCTGCAGTTTGTATATATCGACACCAGCAAGGGGCTGGATGATCAGGAGGCGCCCACCGTCGAGCAGGTGCGTGCCGAGGTGGAAACCCAGATTCAGGCCGTGGTGGCCCAGGCCCCGCCACCCCCGGTGCGAGTATCGGTGCGCCAGGAGTT
>JAJTBM010000267.1 GCA_021286885.1 Rhodocyclales bacterium | reverse complement strand
CGGAGGTGCCGGGGGCAACACCGAAATAACCGGCTTCCGGGTTGATGGCGTAGAAGCGGGTCACGCCGTCGGCGTCTTGGCGGGGCTTGATCCAGGCGATATCGTCGCCCACGGTGTAGATCTTCCAGCCGTCGAAGGACTTGGGCGGGATCAGCATCGCGAAGTTGGTCTTGCCGCAGGCAGACGGGAAGGCGGCGGCGACGTAGGTCTTTTCGCCGGCGGGGGATTCCACGCCCAGGATCAGCATGTGCTCGGCCAGCCAGCCTTCGTCGCGGGCCATGGTGGAAGCGATACGCAGGGCGAAGCACTTCTTGCCCAGCAGGGCGTTGCCGCCGTAGCCGGAGCCGTAGGACCAGATTTCGCGGGTTTCGGGGTAGTGGACGATGTACTTGGTGTCCGGGTTGCACGGCCAGCGGGAGTCTTTCTCGCCCTTGCCCAGGGGCGCGCCCACGGTGTGCACGCAGGGCACGAATGCGCCGTCGGTGCCGAGCACGTCATACACAGCCTTGCCCATGCGGGTCATGGTGCGCATGTTGGTGACCACGTAGGGGCTGTCGGACAGCTCAACGCCGATGTGGGCGATGGGCGAGCCGAGGGGGCCCATGGAGAACGGGATCACGTACAGGGTACGACCGTGCATACAACCCTGGAACAGTTCGTTCAGGGTCTTGCGCATCTTGGCCGGATCTTCCCAGTTGTTGGTGGGGCCGGCGTCTTCCTTCTTGGCGGAACAGATGAAGGTGCGGTCTTCGACGCGTGCCACGTCGGAGGGGTCGGACCAGGCCAGGTAGGAGTTCTTGCGCTTTTCCGGGTTCAGCTTGATCAGCATCCCGGCTTCAACCATCTCGGCGCAGAGACGGTCGTATTCTTCTTCGGAGCCGTCGCACCAGACCACTTGGTCGGGTTCGGTCAGGGCAGCGATCTGGCCGACCCACTCCTTCAGTTTTGCGTTTTTGACGTATTCGGGAGCGGCGGCGATGGCGGCTGCGGCAATGCTTTGAGACATCTGACGATTCTCCAGGACGTTACGGAAGCGTTCGTTAGTTCACTGTGCCTGGCAGGGATCGGGATGAGGCCTGCCAGATGACAATCGCGTCTTTTGTGGCCACCAGGGCACGGCGCGTATTATGGTTGGTACTCAGTTGTTACTGCTTGGTCAATCGGGTTTTTCCCGAAGAACCAAGCCTAATATTATGCCACGACTCGGGCGAGGACGGAATTCACGTGCAGCGCCTGGAAGCATGTGGATGTCACGAATGGTGGAAATTTGTGCCTGCTTTAATGATGCAGGAGGATGATGCAGCTTGCGGCACCCGGATGCAGCCTTGTGCTTCACCCCGCCCGATGCAACACCACACCACACCACAACACATGGAGAGAGACACCATGGATGAACGTATCCGCCAGGCCGCCCTTGAGTACCACCGTCTGCCCCGTCCGGGCAAGATTTCGGTGACCCCCACCAAAGCACTCACCAACCAGCAGGATTTGTCCCTGGCCTATTCTCCGGGCGTTGCGGCTGCGTGCGATGCCATTGTTGAAGACCCCAACGAGGCCGCCAACCTCACCGCCCGCAGCAATCTGATCGGCGTGGTTACTAACGGCACCGCCGTGCTGGGCCTGGGCAACATCGGCCCCCTGGCCGCCAAGCCGGTGATGGAAGGCAAGGGCGTGCTGTTCAAGAAGTTTGCCGGGATTGATGTGTTCGACCTGGAAATCGACGAGCCCGACGCGGACAAGCTGATCGACATGATCGCCGCCCTGGAACCCACCTTTGGCGGGATCAACCTCGAAGACATCAAGGCCCCCGAGTGCTTCTACATCGAGCAGAAGCTGCGCGAGCGGATGAAGATCCCGGTCTTCCACGACGACCAGCACGGCACCGCCATTGTGGTGGGCGCGGCGCTGCTCAACGGCCTGCACCTTCTGGGCAAGGATCTGACCAAGGTGAAGCTGGTCACTTCCGGCGCCGGTGCAGCGGCGCTCGCGTGCCTGGATTTGCTGGTGATGCTGGGCGTGCCGGTGGCCAACATCTGGGTGACCGACATCAAGGGCGTGGTGTACGAAGGCCGCACCGAGCTGATGGACCCGATCAAGGCGCGCTACGCCAAAGTCACCGAGGCCCGCACCCTGGGTGAGGTGATCGAGGGCGCAGACGTGTTCCTGGGCCTCTCGGCGGGGGGTGTGCTCAAGCCCGAGATGGTCGCCAAGATGGCGCCCCAGCCCATGATCATGGCCCTGGCCAACCCGACCCCCGAAATCCTGCCCGAAGAAGTCCGCCGGGTGCGCACCGATGCCCTCATGGCCACGGGCCGTTCGGATTATCCGAACCAGGTGAACAACGTGCTGTGCTTCCCCTTCATCTTCCGGGGCGCCCTGGATGTGGGCGCTACCACCATCACCGATCAGATGAAGCTGGCCGCCGTGAAGGCCATCGCCGAGCTGGCCCGGGCCGAGGCTTCCGACGTGGTGGCTGCCGCCTATGGCGAGAAGGTGAGCGGCTTTGGCCCCGAATACATCATTCCCAAGCCCTTCGATCCGCGCCTGATCGTCAAGATCGCCCCGGAAGTGGCCCGGGCGGCCATGGAGTCTGGCGTGGCGACCCGCCCGATTGCCGACTTTGAAGCCTATCGTCAGCAGCTCAACAACTTTGTGTGGCAGTCCGGGCTGGTGATGAAGCCGGTGTTCCAGGCCGCCAAGCGGGCACCCAAGCGCATCATCTTTGCCGAAGGTGAAGCCGAGCGGGTGCTGCGTGCGGTGCAGACCGTGGTGGACGAGGGCCTGTGCCGGCCCATCCTGATTGGTCGCCCGGCGGTGGTGGCCGAGAACATCGAGCGCTTCGGCCTGCGCCTGCGCCCGGAGCTGGATTTCGAGATGGTGAACCCGGATGCCGATCCGCGCTTCGAGCAACTCGCCAGCCACTACCACAGCCTGATGGAGCGGCGCGGGGTGTCGGTGGAATACGCCCGGCGCGAAGTGCGGCGGCGTACCACCTTGCTCGGGTCGCTGCTGCTGCACTTTGGCTACGCCGACGGGATGCTGTGCGGCACCTACGGGATGCACGGCCTGCACCTGCGCTTCCTGGATACCGTGCTGGGGCGCCAGAAGGGGGTGGACAACTTCTACACCATGAACCTGCTGGCCCTGCCCGGGCGCACCGTGTTCCTGTGCGACACCTATGTGAATTACAACCCCACCCTAGAGCAGGTGGTGGAAATGACCCGGCTGGCCGCCGACGAGGTGCGCCGCTTTGGCATCCAGCCGCGCATTGCGCTCTTGTCCCATTCCAGCTTTGGCACCGACGATTCTCCCACCGCCGAGAAGATGCGCCAGGCCCTGGAGCTGCTCCACGCTCGCTACCCCGAGCTGGAGGTGGAAGGCGAAATGCACGGTGATGCAGCCCTGGATGCGGGCTTGCGCCTGCAGGTATTCCCCAACGCCAAGATGCGGGAAAACGCCAACCTGCTGATCTTCCCGACCCTGGATGCGGCCAACATCGCCTTCAATCTGCTCAAGACGGCGGCCGGCGAAGGCATGACCATCGGCCCCATCCTGCTGGGTTCGGCCAAGCCGGTGCACATCCTCACCCCCACGGCCACGGTGCGGCGTATCGTGAACATGACGGCCCTCACCGTGGTGGAAGCCGGGCGCTGATGCACCTACGGGCTTAGGCCCGGCGCTGGGGCTTGATGCTCAAAAACGGGCCTGTTCTGTCGATGACCGACAGAACAGGCCGTTTATCTTTGGGCGCAGAGATGAGCGGCACCGCACAGCCTAGCGCAGGGGAGGGAGCGATGGAGCAGCGCACCGGTTTGCTATTGAGTGGCGGCGGGGCCCGGGCGGCCTATCAGGTGGGCGCCTTGCTGGCCATTGCCAAATTGTGGGGGCGACGCCCCGGCAACCCTTTCCAGATCATCTGCGGCACTTCGGCGGGGGCCATCAACGCGGTGGCCCTGGCTTGCTACGGTGCGCGCTTCCGGCTCGGGGTGCGCCACCTGGCCCGGGTTTGGCGCAATTTTCATGTGGATCAGGTGTTCGAGGCCGATACCCGGGCGGTGCTGGGTTCCGTCGGCCGCTGGGGTTCGGCCATTTTGTTTGGCGCCCTGGTGCGCCAGAACCCCCTTTCCTTGCTCAACAACGCGCCCTTGCGTGCGCTGCTGGAGCGGGAACTGGATTTTTCGGCGCTGGCCCAGGCCTTGCAGGCCGGTGATCTGCGCGCCGTGGCGGTTACGGCGTCTGGCTATTCCAGCGGTGAAAACCTCGCGTTCTACCAAGGGGCTCCCGATCTGGAGCCCTGGCGCCGGGCCCAGCGGGTGGGCGTGCCGAGCATGCTGGCGGTGGATCACTTGCTTGCTTCCAGCGCGATTCCCTTTGTATTTCCGGCGGTGCGCATCCACCGGGAGTATTTCGGCGATGGTTCCATGCGCCAGATGGCGCCCATCAGCCCGGTGATCCATCTGGGGGCGGAGCGCATTCTGGTGATTTCGGGCGGGCGCATCCAGGAAAAGCCCCGCGCCCGGGGAGAGGCCTACCCCTCCCTGGCCCAGGTGGCGGGCCATGCCCTGTCCAGTATCTTTCTGGATGGCTTGGCGATGGATCTGGAGCGTTTGCAGCGCATCAACGCCACCCTCGGCGCCTTTAGTCCTGAGGTGCGTGCTCAGGCAGGGCTCACCCTCAAGCCCATTCAGACCCTGGTGCTGGCTCCGTCCCGCAGCCTGGA
>JAJTBM010000266.1 GCA_021286885.1 Rhodocyclales bacterium | reverse complement strand
TGCGCGAACGGGAAGACATTGGCGACGTGATCGACCGGGTGCTGGCCGAAGAAGTCCGGGCCATGGGCCGAGAAGGCTTGCGCCTGCCCCCCGAAACCCGCGAAGCACTGATGCACCACAGCTGGCCCGGCAACATCCGTCAGCTGCGCCACGCCATGCGCTACGCCTGTGCCATCTGTGACAGCAATCTGCTGCACACCGCCCATTTCCCGCCCGACCTGTTCTTCGGCCCGCGCCTGAACGGCGCACGTCTGGCGCCGGAGGCCACTTCGGTCATCGCAGCGCCCCACACCCCAGCGCTGGAAGCCCCCCAAGCGCCGCTCAAGGAGAAAGATCTGCGCCTGCGCGAACGCATGCTGGAAACCCTGAAGCGCCACCAATGGCAAGTCACGGTATCCGCCCAGGAGCTGGGCATGTCGCGCGCTACCTTCTATCGCAAGCTGGCACGGCTCAACATCGTCCCGCCCAATCGCCGGGATTTCTGACTCCCTGCCCCCCTTAGCTCAAGCTTCAAACTTCAAGCCTCCAGCAACACGACCCAGCCCCGCCGCAAAAAACGGGCGACTCACCCGAGTCGCCCGTAAAACGCAGGTGCGACGCCTGCGCCAAAGGGACGCTTACCCCCGCCCCGTGCCCGCACCCGGCCCAGGGCGGCCATGGATCACGGCTGCTGCTTGCCCAGATATTGGAGATACGCCACCAGCTCCCAGAGCTGCTCATTGCTAAACGCATGCCCCCACGGCGGCATGACATCAGCCCCCTGGCGCCCCTTGGCAATGGTTTCATAAGCCAGATCAGCCGGCAGATCCGTGCGCCCCTTGAAATCCGGCGCCCGCCCGCCCACGCCCTCATAGCCATGGCAATAGCCCGCACACGTTTTGGCAAAACGCCGTTTGCCCGCATCGATGCGCGCCGGGTCATTCAGATCAAAAGGCGCCAGAGGAACGTGTGCCTGCTGGCCAGCGGGCGTGGCCGCCAACCATTTCACATAGGTCGTGAGTTGCCCGATTTCGGTTTCTTCCAGCACAGTGCCCCAGGGGGGCATCGCCTTGTCCCCGTGTTTTCCATGCACAATCCGATCATGGATGCGCGCCTCATCCAGCTCCACCCGACCGGCCAGCCTGGGCCCATAACTGGCACCACTCCCACCCGGGGCCAGCCCGCTCCCCTCTGCACCGTGGCAACTGACGCACAACTTATCAAACCGGCTCTTGCCGGCAGACAGGCGCGCCTTGCCCTCGTCCGCCGGGGGCGCGACGGCCAAGGCCACACCAACCCCCAGCATCCAGACCGCCCCCAGGGCGCTACGAATTCCGTTGATCCTGTTCATGTTGTTCTTTCTATCTGTCCATTCCCGAAAAAAAGGGGTGCAGCGCATACAGGCTGCACCGCACCCGGAGAACAGCACGACCCACCGCGTCCGGCCTGATCGTGCCGCGGAGCAAAACGGTGTTTATTCGAGGGTGAAACCGATCAGCGCCGCCCCGCCCGGCAGATTCTTGATCTGCGGGAACGCACCGGCCAGGAAGCCCGGCGCATGGGAACCCAGGCCTGTCGGAATAACGATGTATTGCTTGCCCTTCACGGCATAGCTCACCGGGCCACCCCGGGCGCCTGAGCCGGCATTGAAGCGCCACAGTTCCTTGCCATTATCTGCATCGTAGGCATACAGCCGCCCTTCCATATCGCCCGTAAAGACCAATCCCCCCGCCGTGGTCAGCACGCTGGAAAGGGGCGGCAATTCGTAACGAATGCTCCACTTGAGTTTGCCTGTCAGGGGATCACGGGCATCCAGCCGACCATCGGGCTTTTTGCCATTGGGCGGCGGCACCAGCTTGATTTCATCAATCCCCAAAGACAGGGATGAAATGGCCGTCAGATTGGCCGGATCATCCTTGCCCGACACCACCTCGTTGCACACCTCCATGGCGTGGGAATACCACAGCCCGGTGCCCGGATTGTAGGCACCGTGATTCCAGCTACGCGCCCCCAGTAGATTGGGGCACAGCAACTCGCGCTTGCCCGGCTGGGGGCGGCGCGGCTCAATCAGCGCCCCTGTTTTCGGATCAATACCTTTGGCCCAATTCACGTTCTCGGCAAACTGCCAGACGTTCTCCAGGGCACCATCCTTCTTGTCCATCACAAACACGAAGCCGCTCTTGTTCAGATGCACAATCACATCCTTGCCGTCCTTTTGGACCAGCAAAGCCTCGTAGGCTGAATCAAAATCCCAGGTGTCGTGGGGAATTTCCTGACGATGCCACTTGAGCGTGCCGGTTTTGGGGTCAATCGCCAGCAGGGTCGCCGTATATTTGTTGTCCCCTTCCCGGCCAGGGGTGTAGTAATCGGGGGCCGCATTGGAAGTACCGATATAGATCGTATCGGTGCTTTCATCATACGTGCCCGGCATCCAGGCGGAGCCGCCCCCCACCTTGCCACTATCCCCGGGCCAGCTGGCGGGATCGTTCTTGATTACATCGAAGGTCCACACGGGCTTGCCCGTATCGGCATTCACCGCATAGATCTTCCCTGCAATGGGCTGATCGCCGCCAGTCGTCCCCCCAAACAACACATCCCCCGCCAATTGGGGCGGTGCAGAGAACAAGGCTCCGTACTGGGTCTTGGGGTCGGTCAACTGGGTACTCCAGAGCTCCTTGCCAGTTTTCTGGTCCAGCGCAATAAAACGCCCATCCAGGCTTCCGATGAATACCTTACCTCGTCCCACCGTCACCCCACGACTGGCCGAAGCATAAAAGGCCTGCTTGGCAATCGGATTGAGCTTGGCAGCGTAGTGCCAAAGGGTTTTGCCGGTGGCCGCATCCACAGCCCATACATTATTGTCGGCAGAAATGTAGTACAGCACCCCATCAATCACGATGGGTGTTGCCTGAAGGCCGTGGGTGATATTGCCCGGCTGATGAATCCAGGCTACCTTGAGCTTCTTGACGTTGCTCTTGTTGATCTGGGTGAGCGGGCTGTAACGCCAGGCGTTGTAACTGCGATGGTATTGGGGCCAGTTGTCGGGATCCGCAAAGCCAGGCTTGGCCTCTGCACCCACAACGGCACCAGAAACCAGCAGGGCCAAAGCACAGGCCGACAGACGCAGAGAGGTGAATTTCATGTTGCTCATGTTGAGGTTCCTTTTAAAGCCGTCATGCACGGGGCGCGCTGACATCAGAAGGTGAAGTTGATGCCCGCGTTGACCAGGGTGGACGTGGTCCCCACCGCCGGAATGCCCGCCGCGACAATGCTGGTCTTGATGGTGGCGCCGTCCTCGGCATTCACAATGGCTGCCTGCACATAGAGCGTCGTGTCTTTGCGCAGTGCGTAATCGTTGCTGAGCACGATATTGCGGGTGTGATCCCGGCCATTCTGCTTATCTTTGTTGTCGTAATAAGCCAGCGTTGCGGTGTGATCCGGGCGCCACCTCCAATCCACCCCCACACCCAATCCGTTTACATTCGAAACCTTGGCACCCGTGCTTGCCTCATTGCGCGCATTGAGGTAATTCGCCTTGAAGGTGAAGTCACCCAAGGGCACGGCAATACCCAGCCCACCGTGGCGAACGTTGGCGTTCGCAGTTGCTTCATCCTTGATCACCTGATAGGAGGCCGACAGAATCACCGGCCCCGTGTACGTGGCCCCCGCCGCCCAGGCGCTGTTTTTCTGGGTACTCCCCGATTGCCCCCCCGGCGCCCACAAAATCCCGAAATTCACCGGGCCCACAGTGTTGCGATACTGGATGGCGTTGCTGAAAAAAATCCCCACATCGTTGTTAGTATTGCGGTCTGTGCCAACGGGACCGGAGGTGGCCGCATATTGGTTGTAGGCCCAGGCATACAGATTCGAAAACTGCTCTTTGAAAGCCCGGGGCTCGGTACCGATATGGGCCAATAGCGCCGGGCCGTACTGGCGACCAAAGGTCAGGCTCCCCCAATCCCCGCGCAAGCCCAGATTGGCCTGACGCCGGAAGAAGGGCGTTCCCGTATCCTGCGCGTCCCCCGAGCCGTGCAATTTGCCGTTATTGGTGTCGTAATGGAGTTCCAGGTTGAAGAAGCCTTCCAGCCCTTGCCCCAGATCACGGTCACCCTTGAAGCCGAGCACCGACTGCCGCAGGCCGCTGGTTTCCATGGAGGTTTTACTTTTCCCGTTGGGGTCTGTTTTGCTTTGATAAAGCAGACCTGCATCAATGATGCCGTAAACGGCCACATTGGTTTCTGCCCCTGCCTGCGCAGACAGGGCGGACAGAACAGCCAGCGCACAGCCCTTGCGTAGGTGCGGCCAACGGGCATCAAGCCGATTGAGTCGGTGCTGAATCATGAATGTCTCCTCTTGTTTTTTTCGTCCAGCACTTCCATTACCGGAGAATGCTGTCCGCCCGCAGGGCAGAAATAGCCTGCAGCAAGAGGCTCTCTGCAATTTCTTTGCCAGAGCAAAATCTCAGAATTACCGAGGCAAAACGAGCACACTCACCCAAATTCGGGAGACAGATGTCTCACCCGGCCTGCAACGCCCGAGACAAATGTCTCTAAAAATACCGGACACTTGCCACCTGCCCCATCAAATCCTGGCTCGGCAGGGCCTGCGCCCTTTGTAAACCCGTGGTCTGATAATTGCTAAATTACACGGGAGCCCATTGAGCGGGCATCCCCTTTCTGGCGCCTGTTTGAATAAATCCAAATCACCCCGCCCACCCAAGGAGCTTTCATGAACGCCAACGAAAAATTCCTCGCCGCCTCCGCCCAGGTGGACGAGGCCGCCA
>JAJTBM010000265.1 GCA_021286885.1 Rhodocyclales bacterium | reverse complement strand
CCCACCCGCAGGTAGCGGGCAAAGCGTTCGTTCAACAGCTCCATGGTGGGCATGCGCCCACGTACGATGCGCTCCTGGGTGCCCAGGTTGTAGGAACGTATGCCGTCCGCAGCTTCGCTGGTGCTTTCCTGCTCGTCGCTTTCGCCGGTGACGCCCTTCAGGAGGGCATCAACCTCTTCCTGGGACAGAAAGTCTCCCATGGCGGCTGTCCTTGGTGCTGAAGCAGGCTATTGGACGATGAACTGATTGAACAGCACCGAGAGCACCGGGCCGTCATCCTCAGGGCGGGTGCGCTTGCCCTTTTTCTTGGGGTTGGGGGCGTAGCCGAGGATATCGTTGGCCTCTTCCTTGACCTCGTCGGCCAACTGCTCACGGCCCTCTGCTGAGGTCAGGTCGGAAGGCTTCTTGGACGACAGAATCATCAGTATGCGGTGCTTGAGCTCCGGCATGTAGAGCTTGAGGGCGTCGCCTACCTTGGCATCCGCCACCCGCAGGATCATGGTTGCCTGCAGGAAGTGTTCTCCTTCCTCAGGTGCCAGATTAACGGTGAATTGCTCCAGGGGTACAAACACTGGCGGCTTGCTTGGGTCCACCTTGACCTTGGGCGGTTCGTGGTGGGCGGGCTCTTCTTCACCGTCTTCGCCTTCGGCGTGCTTTTTCTTGTTCATCATGAAGAAGGCTGCCCCGCCGCCAATGGCCAGCACCAGCACGGCCACCACGATGATGATCATGAGCTTTTTCTTGCCCCCCTTGGGGGCTTCGCCTTCAGCGGCTTCGGGTTTGGCAGGGGCTTTGGACATGGCTGACGCTCCGGGAACTATGGTGCCATTGTGGTTCATTGCATCCGGCCCCCATGGCCGGAAAAGGGGGCTAAGGCCCCGTCATTTGCACCAATAGCGGCAGCAGCTCCCCTGGGCTTAAGCGAAGGTGTCCACCCGTCCACGTCCTTGCAAGGTAGGGCGTGGGGCAAGCTCGGAGATGCTCGCAGTGGCTGCTTCCTGCCCCGGGTAGCGGGGGCCGCGCTGACCCCGGCGACCCTGCCCGGATTGCCCATCCGGCTGGCCGCTTTGGGGGCCGGACTGGCCCACATCCGCCTGACTCAGTTGCAATCCGCTCTGGGCCAGGCTGTCCCGCAAGCTGGGGAGGGATTGCTCCAGCAGCTCCCGAGTGACCGGATTGGCGGCCATGAATTGGGCGCTGGTCTGGTCGCCGTTGATGGTGATGGAAACCTCGATCCGCCCCAGTTCGGGCGGGTTGAGTACCAAGTCGGCCCGGCTTTCTTTCTGGTTGGCCGCCCAGGTCACCTGTTCGCTCACCTCTTCGGTCCAGCCGGGGGCGCCTGCTGGTGTGTGCACGGGCAGCTGGGGGGGCGGTGCAGAGGCCCCATTGCTGGCGTGGGTGGGCATGGCTTGAGCGGCTGCACTGGCTCCGGCAAGCAGCGTGCTGAAGGCGAGGGGCGAGGCCTCTTGGCTCGTGCCCGGGGTTCGCACGGTGTCGCCCGTCTGGAGCGATGGGCGTGCGCTGCCTGCGTCCTCCGGCGTGAGGCTGAGGGGCGTACCAGGGGTTGCCGCTGACGTTGGCGGGAGATGGGTTTTGTCGGATGCCGGTTGTTGGGCGATGCCGGTGGGCAAACTATCGCCAGGACGGGGGCTGCCGCTGCTTTGGGCAAGGGCTTGCCCGAAATCCTGCGCACCCCGGCGTGGGTCACGCCCGCCCGGGGTGTCGGTGGAGGTTTGCGCGTCTGCTGAGGCATCGCCGGCATGAGCCGCATTGCCGGAGATGCCGGCAATGCCGGCAAAAAATGCCGCCTTGCCGCCTGCGTCACTGGCGCTGGACGTGTTGCTAAGGCTGCCCTCCTGGAGCTTGGCCGGGCTGGGAGGGGCGTTGCTGGGCGTGGGGAACAGGCCGGCGGTGAGGGCTGTCGTTTCGGCACTGGGCGGGTCTTCGCCCGGAGCTGTTTTGCGCCGCCGCAGGCCCGGGCTGCTCTGGGTGCCCTGCTCGGAAGCATCGCCGCCCAAACCCGGTAAGCTGGCCAACAAGGCGTTCAGTGCGTCTTGTGGCTGGGCAGCCTCTGGAGCGTCCGGGGTTTGGGCTGCGGTCGGGCTTGCGTTGGTCGGGTGTGGCGCGCCGCTGCTGGGCATAGGGGGGTGTTGGCTTTGGCTGGCGGCGTTCTGCCGCCGTTGCAGCATCCCGGCAAAGCTGGAGCTGGAGTTGGCGTTAGCGTTGGCGGTGGTGTCCAGGTGGTGCGCAGGGCTTGCGAGGGTCAGCGGGCCTGCCTGGGCCGCAGGTGTGGCTGAAAGGGTGGGCAGATTCAGGCTGGGGCTGGACATGCGCAAAGTCCTCGGTGATGGGGTGGTGGGGTGGGTGGGGGCGGTGGCCTAGCTGCTGCAAGCCGTGTGCCTGCACGTGACGAGGGGGTGTGGGGGCCTCAGTCTTCGTCTGGGGATTGGTCCCGATAGCGTTTGGCCGCGTGTTCGTCGGTCTGCTTCTGTTCCTGGCGGGCCTCGTGGCGGGCGACTTTTACCTGATGCCGTTCGGCCAGGGTGTCGAAGGCGCGGGCCTGGTTGCGTTGCTCGACCCAGACTTGCTGGCCCTGGGCGGTACGTTGGCGGGAGTCGTTGACCACCCGTTGCTGGTATTGGACCGCCTCATCCAGCCGCCCCAGAAAAATGCTGAAATTGCGCCACTCATCGGGCCGCAGCCCCTGGCTGGCGGCGGCCATGAAACGGCGCCGGTATTCGTCCCGGTAGTTTTCGAGGAGTTGGAGTTTTTCTTCAACGGCCCGTTCGCTGGCCACCAGTTCGCCCAAGGTGCGGGCGGCTTCATCCATGCGCTCGTGGGACAGGTCGAGCAGGGCTTGCAGGGGAAAGGCGGCATTCATCTTGAAACGCTCCTAGGGGCCTTGGGCCGGATTGGGCTGCGCCTCCCGAGTTACGCCGGGGGCTGTTGGCCGAACAGGGTGAACAGCTTGCCCACCGCAGCGTCGTACCCCTCGCTTTCGGTGATGCGCTGTTGCAAGAAGGCTTCCAGGTGCGGATAACTGGCCACGGCCTGGTCCAGTAGGGGGTCGCCCCCGGCTTGGTAGGCCCCCACCGAGATCAGATCCCGGGAGCGCTGGTAGCGGGAGAACATTTGCTTGAAGCGGCGCACCATGTCGAAGTGGTTGCCATCCACCAGGTTGTGCATGGCCCGGGAGATGGATTGCTCGATGTCGATGGCCGGGTAGTGGCCCTGGTCGGCCAGGTTGCGGGAGAGCACGATGTGGCCGTCCAGAATCGCCCGGGCCGAGTCGGCAATCGGATCTTGCTGGTCGTCGCCTTCAGCCAGTACGGTGTAGAAGGCGGTGATCGAGCCGCCCCCCTCGGGGCCGTTCCCAGCGCGCTCCACCAGGGCCGGCAGACGGGCGAACACCGAGGGCGGATAGCCCCGGGTGACGGGGGGTTCGCCAATGGCGAGGGCGATTTCCCGCTGGGCCATGGCGTAGCGGGTGAGGGAGTCCATGATGAGCAGCACCTGCTTGCCCTGGTCCCGGAAGTATTCGGCCACGGTGGTGGCGTAGGCGGCGCCCTGGAGGCGCATCAGGGGGCTGGTGTCGGCGGGGGCGGCGATCACCGCCGAGCGGGCCAGGCCTTCGGGCCCCAGGTTGTGTTCGATGAACTCCTTGACCTCGCGCCCCCGTTCGCCGATCAGCCCGACCACGATCACGTCGGCGGCGGTATAGCGGGCCATCATCCCGATCAACACCGATTTACCCACCCCAGAACCGGCAAACAGGCCCATCCGTTGCCCGCGGCCTACGGTGAGCAAGGCGTTAATGGCGCGGATGCCCACGTCCAGGGGCTGGCTGATGGGGGCCCGCAGCAGGGGGTTGTAGGGGCGTGCCTGGAGCGGTCGGGCGTGGCGGGTACCCAGGGGGCCCAGCCCATCCAGGGGGCGTCCGGCCCCATCTACCACCCGGCCCAGCAGTTCGGGGCCGAGGGGGAGGTGCTTGGCCCGGTCGGAGGCCCGGCGGCGGGGTTCGATCTTTTCGCCAAACACCAATTGGGGCTGCACCGGGTCCATGGGGAGTACCTGGGCGCCGGGGGCCAGGCCGTACACATCATCGGTGGGCATCAGGAAAATCTTGTCCCCATGAAAGCCCACCACCTCGGCCTCCACCAAGCTGCCGGTGGGGGCCACGATGCGGCAGCCCGAGCCCAGCGGCAGCTTGAGCCCGGAGGCTTCCATCACCAGCCCGTTGATGCGGGTGAGGCGGCCGGACACCTGATAGGGGGCGGTGGCGCCCACCAGCTTGCGGCTGTCGGCGAGGTAGGCGCGCCAGGTTTCGGTGCCGTGGTCCATCAGCTGCCGTCCCCATCCCACAGGACATTGCGGCCCAGGTTGTCCATGATGCGGCGCCAGCGGGTCTGCAGCGTGGCGTCGATCTGGCTGCCTGCCGCTTCGATGCGCGCGCCGCCACGGGCGATGCTGGCGTCCTCGACCAGCCGGTGGCCGCCGTGGGTGAGCTGCTCGCCCAGGTAGTCGCGCACCATCGCCAGGTCTTCGGGGTTGAGGTGCACCATGGCGTGGGCCTGGGGCAGCTGCAGCAGGGCCTCGCGGATCAGTTCGGCGACCGATTCGGGGTTGTGGGCCAGGCTGTGACGCACCATCTGGCGGGCCACCTCGATGGCGACGGCGAGGATCTCGTCGGCCACTTCCTGGTCGAGGCTGGTCATGGCGTTCTCGAGGCTCTGCACCAGGCCGTGGAGCTGCATCGCCTCCATCCGCCCACGGGCCGTG
>JAJTBM010000264.1 GCA_021286885.1 Rhodocyclales bacterium | reverse complement strand
ATTGAGAACCGAAAACGAGCGAAATTACGCCCAGGTCAGCGGGTTGATTTTGCCGGCGAGACCATAGAGCTGGTCGCCACCGTGGCCGCCTGATCCAGGCCGGCTGCGGCAGCACCAAACGGGCCACTCCTTGCGGGGTGGCCCGTTTGTTTTTGTGCGGCGGGGGCGGAAGAGATCAGACTCGGGGGCCGGATAAGGCCCTCGGCCTCACAGCCAGCGGCGTACCTGCCGGGTGTAGGAGTGGTATGCATCGCCAAAGTGGGCGCGCAGCATTGCTTCTTCACGCGGGATATGGAAGAAGTTCAGCACACAGAAGCTCAGCACCGGGGCCAGCAGACTGGGCAGGGTGCCAAACCAGAAGCTCATGCCCAGCAAACACAGCACCACGCCCACATACATGGGGTTGCGAGAAATCCGGAAAGGCCCATCACACACCAGCTGGGACGAGGTGCGCCCCACAAACAGGGTGGTTTTGCGCAGGGTGAAGTAAGTGCGTGCCAGAACGACCAGGCCCAAGCCCACCCCCAGGAGCGCCATGGAGAGAGCCGGCACCCGAAAGAGCACGGGCCAGGGCCCCAGTTGATAGTGCAGGGCCAGCACCATCATCACGATGGAAAAGCTGGCAAAGGGCGGCTGGAGCAGGATAGGCATGGCGTTCGGTGCAAGGGTGTGCTGTTACGCTAGGGGCGATGAAAATATCATTCTTGGGCGCTGGGTAGATTCAAGCCCTGTTAATTTTTATGGAGCAAGGAGGTGCCGCAGATGTGTCTCTTCCATGCCTTGCCGCGCTCCGAAGGGCATTCAGCGGGTCGGATGGATGTCCCCATCCACGTACAGCCAGTGGCCGTCCACACGTTCAAAGCGGCTGGTTTCATGCAGCCGGTGGGCACGTCCACCGATCTTGTAGCGGGCCACAAATTCTACGATGGCATGGGTTTCGTCAATGAGTAACGTTTGCTTTACCTGCAGCCCCAGCCAGCGGGGCGGGGGGTTTTCGGCGGCCAGATCGAGGCTCGCGGGGCGCTGGCTGGGGTGCCAGGTGGCGAGCAGGTAAGCCTCCCGGCCCAGGGTGAAAGCCGTGTAGCGAGAGCGCATGAGCGCCTCTGCAGTGGGGGCGGGGGCCCCGTCGTCGATCAGGGCGCCACAGCAGGTGGCGTAGGTGCGGGGGGTGCCGCAGGGGCAGGTGGACATGAAAACAGGAACCTCTCACTTAACAATTTTTGACGTGCGTCACGCAGGCCGCTCGATACTTGCGGGGTGACAAATCCCACACAGGATCAGACCCGTATCATGCAGCGCCCTTGAGTTGGGCGTATCCCCGCCGTTAAATCGGTGGGGCTGTGGTCGGGTCGGCCCCGGTGCGTGGGCAAAGTGTAGAGGAAACAATGAAAATTCCGTATCAGAGCTGGGGAATCCGCACCAAGCTGATCGTCATCTTTGTGGTGATCAAGGTACTGCCCTTGGTGATGCTGGCCTTACTGGCCTGGGGGATGGCCCGTCATCTGGGCGACACCTTGACCGAGCAGGCCGGGCGCATGGCCGAATCCATGCTGCGTATGGTGCGTCAGGTGGGTAACGAAGCGACGGACGATGCAATCCTGGCCCTGGACGATCGGGCCCGGGAAAGCATGGAGCGTCTGACCACCGATACCGCCCGGGCGGTAGCGAGCTTTTTGTATGACCGGGATGCCGATCTGCTTCAGGCTGCCCAACTGGAGCCTTCCGAAGCGGCCTACCGGAACTTTCTGAGCCAGCGCAAGCGCACCCTCTATCAGCACGGGCCCTGGAAACTGGCCGAGGATCAAAAGCATTGGGAGCCCCTCCATCCGGAGCCTTCCCGAGTCGCGCAGGCCGCTAATCCCCAGGCAGCCTTGCCCGACAACGCCCGGGCGTTCAGTGCGCGCCCTCCCGAGTTTCTGGGCATGCCCGAGCAGCGTCCTTTGTTTGTAGAGATGAGCTTTGTGGATCTGCAAGGGCGTGAGCAGATCAAGATCACCCAGAGCGATCTGATGCCCAAAAACTTGCGGGACATCAGCCGGCCCGAACAGACCTTTTTGAAGGCCGAACGCTATTGGCCCGAACTCAAGCAGCTCAAGCCCGGCGAGATTTATGTGTCTGAAGTGATCGGCGCCTACGTGGGCAGCCGGGTCATCGGCCCCTATCTGCCTGAAACCACCCAGACGGCCGGTCTGGCCTTCGAGCCCGAGGCTTCGGCCTACGCCGGCACCGAAAACCCCGTGGGTCAGCGCTTCCGGGCCATTATTCGCTGGGCCACCCCGGTGCTGCGCAACGGCCAGGTGGTCGGCTATGTGACCCTGGCCCTCGATCATGACCATCTGCGCCAGTTTACCGACCGTCTGAGCCCCACCCAGAGCCGCTACACCCCTATCGCAGACCCCATCAGCGGCAACTATGCCTTCATGTGGGATCACAAGAGCCGGGCCATTTCCCACCCCCGGGACTATTTCATCGTGGGTTTCGACCCCGCCACCGGCGAACGGGTGGTGCCCTGGCTGGATGAAGACCTCTACAGCGCCTGGCAGGCATCCGGCAAACCGGCCAATGAATTTTTAGCCCAGGTGCGCCCTTTTGAAGGCCAATCCCTCAAGAAAAAATCCGCCAAGGCCCAGGTCAAGGCGGGCACCCTGGCGCTGGATTGCCGCTACCTGAATTTTTCGCCCCAATGCACCGGCTGGAATCAGCTCACAGAAAAGGGCGGTTCCGGTTCCTTCACCATATTTTTTTCGGGGCTGTGGAAGCTCACCACAGCCGCCGCCATTCCCTATTACACCGGCCAGTATGGCAAAACACCCCAGGGCTTTGGTTTTGTGACCATTGGGGCGAATCTGGATGATTTCCATCGCCCGGCCACTGAATCCGCCCGGCGCATTGCCCTCACCATTGCCGACCAGGACAAGGCTTTCCAGGCCCAGCGCCAGGGCTTGATGGATTCCATTGCCGACAATCTGGCCTACACGGCAGGTGCCTTGAGTGTTTCAACCCTGGTGATGGTGGCCCTGGTGATTGCCGTGGCCGTATGGATGGCCCATTTCATCACCTGGCGCATCACCGGCATGAACCGGGGCATGCAGCGCTTCAAGAACGGCGAGCTCAACTATCGGCTCAAGATCAAATCCGCCGATGAAATGGGCGAACTGGCCCGCTCGTTTAATGCCATGGCCGATGAGGTGCAGGCCTCCTTTGGCCGCTCGGAAGAGGCCCGGCGCCGGGCAGAAGAAGCCAATAAGCTCAAGTCCGACTTTTTGGCCAATGTCTCCCATGAACTGCGCACTCCCCTCACTGGCATCCTGGGCTATTCCGAGCTTTTGAGCATGGATCTGCAAAACCCCGAGCAGCAGGAGTTTGCCGCCACCATTCACAGCTCGGGCCAGCATTTGCTGGATGTGGTCAATGACCTCCTGGATCTTGCCAAGATCGAGGCCGGGCGCATGGAGCTCAAGCCCCAGCCCTTGCCTTTGGTGCGCAGCGTTCAGGAAATTGCCAACACCCACCGCCCCCATGCCGAAGCCAAAGGTCTCACCCTGGTGCTGGAATTGGCCCCCGATTTGCCCGAAACGGTGCTGGCCGATGGACAGCGGCTGCGCCAGGTGCTCAATAATCTCTTGAACAATGCCATCAAATTTACCGACAATGGCCGTGTTTGCCTGGACGTGCGGCATGCGGGCGACTGCCTGCGGCTGGCAGTCATCGATACCGGCCCCGGCATTCCCCATGCAGCCCAGGGCCTGATTTTTGAAAAATTCCGCCAGGCAGACCAGTTTTCCACCCGCAGCCACGGGGGAACCGGCTTGGGCCTGGCTCTGGCACGGGAACTGGCCCATTTGATGGGTGGCGAACTCGATCTGGTGTCTGAGCCAGGGCAGGGCGCCACCTTTACCCTCACTTTGCCACTCGGACCCCTTCATTCATGAGCGATGCCCTGGTGCAAGCTGCAAGCCCCCGCCGCCTGCTGGTGGTGGATGACAACCCCGTTAACCGCAAACTGGCCGTAGCCTTCGTTCAGCGTCTGGGCTGGCAGGTGGAGCAGGCCGAAGCCGGAGCGGAGGCCCTGCGCCTGCTCGCCGAACGCCCCTTCGACATGGTGCTGCTCGACATCAGCATGCCCCAGATGTCCGGCGAAGAAGTCCTCGCCCATATCCGCCAGACCCCGGCCCTCGCCGGTCTGCGTGTGGTGGCCTACACTGCCCACGCCCTGCCCGAAGAAAAGCAGACCCTCATGGCCCTGGGTTTTGATGATCTGCTCATCAAGCCGGTGAGTCTCAAGAGCATCGAAGCGGTGCTCCTCCCCTGATCCGCCCGGATCGCCTTTCCCGCCTGCCCACCGCAGCCTGAGCTGGGGCCTGTTGGCTCCGGTTTGGGCATCGCCACGGCGCACAGAAGTAACATATAATATATATAAGACTTGGCGCCGCCCTTCATAACAAGGCGTCCGTCTTTTAGGGAGAGGCGCATCAGGCCCTTCACGGCTCTGAGCGCACGTCAGCATTCAGTCATGTAACAACCACCGTCAAGGAAGGATGTACCCCATGCTAGAAGTCTACCGCCAGCATGTTGCCGAGCGTGCCGCCCTCGGCATCCCGCCGCTGCCCCTGTCGAAGCAGCAAACCCAGGCTCTGGTCGAACTGCTGCAGAATCCGCCGGCCGGCGAAGAAGCTTTCCTGGTAGATCTGCTGACTTACCGCGTCCCCGCCGGCGTCGATGACGCCGCCAAGGTCAAGGCCGAGTTCCTGGCCAAGGTCGCCAAGGGCGAAGTGGCCTGTGGTCTGGTTT
>JAJTBM010000263.1 GCA_021286885.1 Rhodocyclales bacterium | reverse complement strand
CGCAGCGGGCAGCCAGGGCGCAGCAGAGGGAGCAGATGGGGCCCTGGTAGGCGGGACAGTGGGCCATGTCCGCCCCTTCGTACTCCCGTTCGCAGATGACGCAGCGCTGCAGCCCGCTCCGGGCTTCCGGGGCCCGGGCCAGGTAGTAGCGCCCCCGGGTGGCCCAGGCGATCAAGGGGGAAACCAGCAGGGCCGTCACCAGGGCGACGATGGGGGCGAAGGGCTGCAGGCCCGGGCCGAACAGGCCGGCAAAGGCGCAGATGGAAAGCAGGGAGGCCACCGCCATGGCCCCCACCCCGACCGGATTGATGTCGTAGAGGTGGCCCCGCTTGAACTCGATGCCAGGGGGCGAGAGACCCAGGGGCTTGTTGATCACCAGGTCCGCCACCACCGCCATGATCCAGGAGATGGCGATGTTGGAATACAGGCCCAGCACCTGGCCCAGGGCCTCGAACACCCCCATTTCCATGAGCATCAGGGCGATCAGGGTGTTGAACACCACCCACACCACCCGCCCCGGGTGGCTGTGGGTCAGCCGGGCGAAGAAATTGGACCAGGCCAGGGAGCCGGCGTAGGCATTGGTGACGTTGATCTTCAGCTGGGACACCACCACGAACAGGGTGGTGGCGATGATGGCCAGGGTGGTGTCATCGAACACCCGGGAAAAACCGATCAGGTACATCTGGTTGGGGTCCACGGCCTTGCTGGCGGGGATGCCGTTGCGCAGCACCAGGTAGGCCAGCAGGGCGCCCCCGAGCATCTTCAGCACCCCGGGCAGGACCCAGCCGGGGCCGCCCACCACCACCCCGGCCAGCCAGCGCCAGCGGTTGGCCGGGGTCCGGGCGGGCATGAAGCGCAGGTAATCCACCTGCTCCCCCATCTGGGTGATCAGGGCCACTCCCACGGTGAGGGCGGCGCCGAACAGCTGCAGGTTGAAGCTGCCGCCGCGGCCATCCTCCCCCGGGTAGGCCCAGAGCCCGGCCAGCACCCCGGGCTCCTGGAACAGCAGGAAGGCGTAGGGCAGCACCAGGAGCAGCAGCCACAGGGGCTGGGTCCAGGTCTGCAGGCGGCTGATGGCGGTGACCCCGTGGGTCACCAGGGGCAGCACCACCAGGGCGCAGATCAGGTAGCCCCAGGCCGGGGGAATGCCGAAGCAGAGCTCCAGGGCATAGGCCATGATCGCCGCCTCCAGGGCGAAGAAGATGAAGGTGAAGGAGGCGTAGATCAGGGAGGTGAGGGTGGAGCCGATGTAGCCGAACCCGGCGCCGCGGGTGAGCAGGTCCATGTCCACCCCGTAGCGGGCGGCGTAGAGGCTGATGGGCAGGCCCGCCAGGAAGATGATCAGCCCCGTGGCCAGGATGGCCCAGAAGGCATTGATGAAACCGGCCTGCACCATCATGGTGGCCCCCACCGCCTCCAGCACCAGGAAGGCGGCGGCTCCGAAGGCGGTATTGGCCACCCGGGATTCGGACCATTTGCGGAAACTGTGGGGCGTGAAGCGGAGGGCGAAATCCTCCAGGGTTTCACTCACCACCCAGCTGTTGTAATCCCGCCGGACCTTGATCACCCGCTGGGGCGGCTGCCCCCCGCCCGGACCCTGGGAACGGGACATCAGTTGGCCCGGGCCGGAATCTTGTTGGGCGCCCGGGGCGGCAGCTTGTAGCTACCCGGGCTGACCACCACCCCGGCCTTCTGCTGGCTGGGGTTGCCCCGCTGGGCGCTGATCTCCACGGCGGTGGAGCGGGGCGGCAGAGCTTCCTGGCGGATGCTGGCCTTGGCGTAGCGGGCCCGCAGGGCGGCGATGTTGCGATCCACCTCCTCCACCGCCAGCCCCTTGGCCACCAGGTGGCGGCGGGCCTTGAGCAGCTGGTCCAGATCCGCCGGAGCCTTGTCCGAACGGCTGTCCTTGCCCCAGGCCTCCTTGGGCTGATTGGCAGCGGCAGCGAACTCCTCGGGGCTGCCGATCAGCCGCGCCACCCCGGTCTGGTTGAAGCGCATGGCCCATTCCATGGCCCCGTCGCCCCAGTCGTTGCGGGGCGTCCTGTCGGCCCCCCGGGTGATGAGCAGCTTGGCCACCTCGGGCTTGCCGTCGTAGATGGCCATCATCAGCGGGGTGGAGCCGTTGGGGCTGCGGGCATCGATGTCGGCCCCCCGTTCGAGCAGGTATTCCACCAGCTCCTTGTGCCCGGAAAAGGCCGCGTAATGGATGGCCGACCACTGGCCCGGCTCCCGGTTGAGCTGGGCGCCCCGCTCCAGCAGCCAGTCCACCACCTGGCGGTTGCCCTTCCAGGCGGCCAGGAGCAGGGCCTGCTCCCCGGCCTTGTTCACCCGGTTCACGTCGGCGCCCCGGCTGTGGAACAGTTCCAGCATGGGCAGGTTGCCTTCCCAGGCGGAGATCATCAGGCCGCTGCCGATCCGGTCAGCCATGTAATCCGGGTCCAGGCCCTGGTCCAGCCACTCCTTGGCCTGGCGGATATCCCCCAATTCCAGGGTGACGCCGAAGCGGGCCGGTTCCGGTGGGGTAAAATCGGTCTTCGCCTCGCCGGCGGCCGGCTCACCCAGCTGTTCGATGGCCTGGTCGCCCACCGGAGCGCCAGTCTCCCGGGCGGCTTTCAGCATCCGCTGCCAGAATCCCGCCTCTTCCCCCAGGACCGGACCGGTCCCGGCCAGAAAGGCCAGGGCGCCCAGCAGCACCAGGGTGCCGGACCGGGGCCGCCACCGACCCAATGAATGCTTACGCTGCATGCTGACTCCTTGCAAACTGCCTGTTCCTTGCCCAAGACCTTCCCACCCGGGAAAGCCGCCCCGCGTGGCCGGGGGCCTCGGGCATCCGCCCCGGATTTTCGCATGAACCCGGAACGCCCGGCCGCTTCCCTGGCCCTGTTCCTGGCCCTGGGACTATCCCTGATCCTGCACGGCCTCCTGCTCTGGGGGCTGCCGGACCTGGAGCAAAAGCCGGAAAACCAGGCCCGGCCGGCCCTGCAAGCCACCCTGGCGCCGCCCCCGGTCCCGGCCCAGCCCCTGCCCGAACTGGAGCTGGAACAGCCTCAGCCCGCCGCGCCGCCGCCCCCTCCGGTCAGCAGCAAACCTGCCTTACCGCCGTCGCCCCGCCCCGAACCCCAGGCCCGCAAGCCCCGGGCCACGCCCCCGGAGCACGCCCCCACCCCCCTGGCCCGGGCCGCCCGGCAGCAGCTGGCCCGGCTCGCCAGCCAGGAAGGCTTCTACCCCCTGGAAGCCATCGCCCAGGGCCTGGAGGGGGAGGCCCTGGTGCAGATTTTCCTGGACGAACAGGGCCACGTGATCGCGGCCCGCATAGAGCGCAGCAGCGGCCACGCCCTGCTGGATCAGGCCGCCCTGCGCGCCGCCCGGGCCCTGCGCAGCCTGCCCGCCGACGGTCTGGAGGAAGCGGTGCTGCCGGTGCGCTTCCGGCTCGAATAGCCGCGCCGGGGGCGATGCTACAATGCCAGCCAGATCGATACGCCAGCTGCCCGCCACCATGCGCCCTGCCCTGCCCTGCTCCCGTTTCCGGACCTCCCTGCTGGCTGCACTCACCAGCCTGCTCCTGGGCGCCTGCGCCCTGCCCCAGATCCAGACCGACGGTAACAGTAATCACGCCCGGCACAGCGAGGCACCCCTGGCCGGCAACTTCCCCAGCGTCATCCAGCCCAAACTCCAGGCCGGCCAGCACTGGCAGGCCATCGCCCAGGACGCCGGCCGCAGCCTGGCCACCAGCCTTTCCCGCAGCCAGCGCTGCGGGCTCAACATCCATCCCTGCCGGCCGGTGTACATGGCCGCCCCCGAGCAGGAAACCGAATTTTCCCGGGCCTTCGGCAACGCCCTGATCACGGCCCTGGTGCAGCAGGGCATCAATGTGTCCCAGGCCCCGGACGCGGCCCTGGTGCTGCACCTGGACGTGCAGCCGGTGCGCTTCTCCGCCAACCGGCCCCAGTACCGCCACGCCGGCGTGCCCCGGGAGCTGGGCCCCGGCATCTGGGCCCTGCAGGACGTGGCCGAGACCACACCCCGGGAAGGCAGCCGCCAGCCCAGCCCCCCCGACGCCCTGCACTGGTTTCGCAGCGAGTTTTCCGCCGGCGCCACCCCCAGCACCGAGATCATCGTCACCCTCTCGGCCATGGACGGCATCCGCTACGCCGCCCGGAGCACCAATGTTTATTACGTCAGCGAGGCGGACATCCACCTCTACGACCAGCAGATCTGCTCCCTGATCCACCCCTGCCCGAACACCCAGCGGGACGCCAGCGGCAAGCCCCAACCCCAGGTACGCCGGACCTCCCTGGCCATCACCGGGGACTGCCCCCTGGACAAGCCCTGCTGCCCCCCCAACCAGGTCTGCCCCACCAGCCCATGAACCGCCGCCAACTGCTCAGCGCCGCTGGCGCCTCCCTGCTGCTAGCCGCCTGCACCAGTGGCTCCCGGCGCAGCTATTCCGCCGCCTCCTACGCCAGCGTCGCCCAGAGCGAACTGATCGCCACCAGCTACAAGGCCGCCGACGCCCTGCTGGCCCAGGCCGCCGGCCAGATCGCCCGGGAACATCCGCTCATCGTCGCCACCCTGGTGAACATCAACGCCCTGGAGGAATCCACCCCCCTGGGGCGGCTGATTTCCGAACAGGTGGGGGCCCGCATGGCCCAGCAGGGCTACCGGGTGGTGGAGCTGAAGATCCGCCAGAAGCTGTACATGAAGCGCCACGAAGGGGAGCTGATGCTGACCCGGGAAATCCGCGACATCGCCAGGCAGCAGGATGCCCAGGCCCTGGTGATCGGCACCTATACCGAG
>JAJTBM010000262.1 GCA_021286885.1 Rhodocyclales bacterium | reverse complement strand
CCGGTGCGGGCGGTGTAGGCGTCGATCTTGGCGCGGGCTTCGCGCAGCTTGTCGAGGGTGCCGGGGATGAAGGACTGGCCGCCAAAGCCCGGGTTCACGCTCATCAGCAGCACCACGTCCAGCTTGTCCATCACGTAATCCATAAAATGGAGCGGGGTGGCCGGGTTGAACACCAGGCCGGCCTTGCAGCCGCTATCGCGGATCAGGCCCAGGCTGCGGTCAATGTGTTCGGAGCCTTCCGGGTGGAAGGTGATGATGTCGGCCCCGGCCTTGGCGAAGTCGGGAATGATCCGATCCACCGGCTTGACCATCAGATGCACGTCGATGGGCGCGGTGGTGCACGGGCGGATGGCCTCGCATACCAGGGGGCCGATGGTCAGGTTGGGGACGTAATGGTTGTCCATCACGTCAAAGTGAATCCAGTCGGCGCCAGAGGCGATCACGTTGGCGACTTCTTCACCGAGCTTGGCAAAGTTCGCGGAAAGGATGCTGGGGGCGATACGGAAACTCATGGCGACTCCTGGCCGGGGTAAAACAAAGGCCGGGAGTTTACCCGCCCTGCCCCGGCAGCGCCACGAAACCATCGAAACATCAAAAGCCGGCCCCGCGTGACGGGCAATGGTTGCGCCCGAGCGGGGCTTGGGCTTCAATAGCGCACCGCGCACGGTCAATTCAGCACACACACAAGAGACGCCGCCCCCACGGCACACAGAGACAGACCATGATCCCCGAGCCCGACAGCCACATCATCGAGATCGAAACCGAAACCCAGTACATCCCGGAACAGTCGGACCCGTGCCGGGACCACTACGTGTTCGCCTATCACATCACGATCCGCAACGCCGGCACGGTGGGCGTCCAGCTCATCAGCCGCCACTGGATCATCACCGACGCCCATAACAAGGTGCAGGAAGTCGAAGGCAGCGGCGTAATCGGCCAGCAGCCCCTGATCCAGCCCGGCGAGCACTTCGAATACACCAGCGGCTGCACCCTGGCGACCCCGGTAGGCACCATGCAGGGCAGCTACCAAATGGTGGACGAGCACGGCAACGGCTTCGACGCGATGATCCCGGTCTTCGTCCTGGCCATGCCCCGGGTGCTGCACTGAGCCTGGGGGGGGCTGGCTCAAGCGGAGCTGGACGAGCCCCCCCCAGCCAGCTTTTTTCATCAGATGCCGTTCAACAGGCTGTCTACTGCCGCATCGGCTGCGGCACGCTGTGCATCAAGCACGGCCTTGAGCGAAGCCTCATCGGTCGCCGCCTTCACTGCGGTGCGGGCGGTGTCGCGCAGCCTCTCGGCCAGCCCCACAGCATGGGCATACGCCGACGATTTGGCCAACACCGAGGCTGCCCAAGCCGACTTGGCCGCATCCGTGGCGATCCCCGCACTCGCCAGAAACGCCTGACCAGCAGCACTGACCGGCGCCTTATGGGTGATCGCGTTGGCCACCTCCAGCTTCAGCGCCCAGGTATGCTGTTCCACTTGAGTCGGATGACCAACGAGCCGCTGGACGGTTTCGGCGTGGAGCTGGTCAATGGTAAGCAGCGAGGCTGAAGCTGCCTTTGCAAGGCGTTCAGCAACCGAAACCACTGGTGCGGGTACGATGATCAGCTTGCCTTTCACCACGTCGAGCGTTTCGCCAGGCAGGTGATTCATGGCTGCGTTGTAATCGTCCTGTGTGACCTCAATCAGATCGGCGGGCAGGCTCTCATAATGGATCTCTTCTGGGTAAAAGCATCCGGTGGTTTTGCTGAATTGCATCGAATATCCTGTTAATAGCCGATTGCAAACCAGGAAACTAACCAGCCAGAAGAAACTTGTGCTAAATGGTTAAAGGTTTTGACGGTCACCCCTGTTGTGGTGCGGGTTCCAAAAACCTCTATCATTCCAGCCGGACCTGTCCCACTGTGGGTTCCTTGAATACCCACACATGCATTAGGAAATGCAATTGGAAAGATCACAACAATTGATCCATCCGCTGCAGTCACACCCGTCCCCCACTGGAGGAGCAGACCAGACGGTAGTCTTTGATAGCCTTGAGTACTTTTTGAAGACCCAAACAGTGCTCCAGAGATACCACTCCCAGCACGCAGAACGAAAGACCCCCCTACTGCAAGCCAAGTCCCGCCAGTCCAGGCGAGAAATAAATCATCTTGTGGTGCCATGACGATCGAAGCAGCACCTCCATTTGAGCGGTTATCTATTGGCTGCCCTGCGTACCCGTTGACGGTTGTCGCGACATTGGCGCTCAGATAGACCATAGACCCAACAGGTAGACCCGCCATGTTCGGCAGGTTGAAAACCGAAGACCCTCCGGCAAAATAGACTGCTGACCCAAGTTGGGCGACGTTCATGTTGTAAGGGGTTGAGGAAATGACGATTAGCCCTTGAATATTGCCCAAGGCACGCTGCACAAACGCAGTGCTCGCCAGTTTTGTGCTGTTATCAAACTGCGCCGGGGTTGATCCCGTTGCCGACGGCAGCGGGTCAAGCAGCACAAACTCTGCCCCGTCATATTCAACGTCGACCAGTTGATTCGTAGCGATCACAGGAGCGGCCTTTGCACCTGTCGCGTCGTACTGCTTCAGGCTCTTTGCCCCCAATCCACTGACATTCAAGGTGTCGGCACCATTGCCTGCGGCGCCGAACTTCACCCGAAAACGCTGGCCAGCAGCATAGGCTGTGATGGCCGGGCTGGGGGTCAGGGTGAAGGTTGGTGCGACACCGCTGGTAGCAAAGGCCGTGTAGGTCTGCGCCTGGATTGCCGCTGCGATCTGTGATGCCACGATCTCGGTCGAGCGGAAAGCGTCGGTAGCGATATCAAACACCACCGTTACCACGGCCCCGGATGGAATATCCCCGGCTTGCATCGCCGTGCCATCCTCTCGCACCAGCGCCTTCGCGCCTCCGCCCGCGTTCAGGGTCGTTGCGCCCGTGTTGGCTGCCGATGCCTTGAAAGCGAAGGCCGTCTTGGCGGTGTAGGCCGTCACCACCGGGTCGAGCGCCACTGTATAGGCGTTGCCCACGTTGATGGAGGTCACGTAATCACCCACCCGCGCTTCGATCAGCGCATTGACCTCGGCACCGGTCGTGTACTGCGGGTGCGGGTCGGCCTTAGCCTCATGCGCTGTGATCATGGCCAACATTGCGCTCTGGGCATTGTCGGCCAAGATGGTGAGGCTGCCAGCAGGCACCGCCGCGTCCAGTACCATGTCGTGGCTGAAGATGAAGTCCACACCAGGCGACTTCATGGCTAGATCGCCGCTGGCCTGTGACCAATAGCCCACCAGCTTGGAGCCTGCGACAGCAGGATCGCCTGCCCACAGGCCGACCTCGCGGATTACATAGTTCTGGTTGCCGGAGAAGATGGCCGACATCCGAATCTGGCTAGAAGACACCGAAAAGCCTGCAGCGATGGCCACCGCCTGCTGCGGACTGAGCAGCGCCGTCTCAGTACCACTGACGACCCGGTTGCCACTGCCGAACTGAATGTGGGTCAGGTTCAACGAGGTGCCGGTGTTATTGGCATTCCAGACCGCCACCTGGCCGGTCTGGGTTAGTTTGAATTGCAGGGCTACACTCATGGATCGTTCCTTGTAGTCATTGCATTGAATGGTTTAGCCGCGCCCCGATGCGCACAGTGAAACGGCTGCAGGCAGCCTTCCCAAAGCGCACCACCGCTGAATTGGGTCGGATCTGGCGGCATCGATGGGCGGAGTGCCTGCAGGCAAGGCCGGAATGAAGCGGTAGGGCGGGCCGTGAGGCGTGGTCGGGATGGACGGATGCCATCCCCCCGAGTGGTCGCAGGCCAAGCCTAAGGCGTGGCCATCCACTTGACTTGACAGCGCGGGCAGGAAGAAGCGAGTAGGGATGGTGTTGATGTCCGAAGCGACCATGTGGTGCATGGTCGCGCCGGGCCGCTAGAGCGGCGAGTAAAAGGCTTTAGTTTTGAACTGATCCATGGGTAGGGTGGTTCTAATTACCCCTGCACCCATGAGCATGCCGGACGCACTGATCCCGGTCTTCGTCCTGGCCGCTCAGGCCAAGGCCATCACCGGCACATCAAAATGCTCCAGCAGCATCTGCACCACCGAGGCCAGGCTCAGATGCTCGGCGCTGGTGGGCACCGGCAGCAGGGGCGGGCCGTCTGGTTCGGGAAACTCCAGGTTGATCCCGTAACAGCCCGCCGCCTGGCCGTAGGTATAGACATAGGCGCTCAGGCCTTCGGTGAGGGCGCTGGCGAAGCCCACGGCCTCTTCCTGGGTCTGCCAGTCTTCACACAGGCCCACGCCGGCCCGGGCCAGGGGGCCCGCCACCTGATCGAGCAATTGCTGGATGGAACGGTATTTGGTCATGATCAACTCCCGTAAACACGAAAAACCCGCCACACCTGCCAAACCAACCAAACGTGACCAGCGCAGCCTGCGCGTTTGAATGGGCGCTCAATTGGCGGTATGGCGGAGCAGCTTGAGGCAGCCCAGGCTGGCGGCCAGATCCACCGCCCGGGCATCATCGAAGTTGCGGATGTAAGGATCCGCCCCCGCATTCAGGAGCAGTTCCACCACGCCTTCACGCCCGCTGGAGGCGGCGTACATCAGGCAGGTGGCCCCCATCTCGTTGCAGTTGTCCAGATCAATCCCCGCCTCGATCAGCACCTGCAGGGCCTCCACCTCCCGGGATACACAGGCCAGCCACAGGGCGTTGTTGCCATCCCCGTTACGCCGCGCCAGATCCACCCCCAGGGCGAGCAGTTCCCGCATCAGCGTGGGCTGGCCCAGCAGGGCTGCGCGCATCAGCGGGG
>JAJTBM010000261.1 GCA_021286885.1 Rhodocyclales bacterium | reverse complement strand
GTGGGCTCCACGGCGCCGTTCATCGGGCTGCTGGGCACTGTCTGGGGGATCTACCACGCCCTGCTGGGCCTGGCGGGCAGCCACCAGGTGGTGCTCGATCAGGTGGCTGGGCCGGTGGGGGAGGCCCTCATCATGACGGCCGCCGGTCTGTTTGTGGCGATTCCGGCGGTGCTTGCCTACAACGCCCTGACCCGGGCCAACCGGCTGACCGTGGCCTATCTGGACGGTTTTGCCCATGATCTGCACGCCTATCTGACCACTGGGGCCCGGCTCCATCTGGTCAAGGCCGCCTGAGGAGCTGCATATGGCTTTCGGTTCCTTTGGTGAGGGCGGCCCCGGCATGCCCATGGCCGAAATTAACACCACCCCGCTGGTGGATGTGATGCTGGTGCTGCTGGTGATCTTCATCATCACCGCGCCCCTATTCCAGCAGGCTGTGCCGGTGGATCTGCCCCGGGTGGCCGCCAGCCGGCTGGATGAGAAGCCCCAGGTGCTGCGCGTGAGCCTGGATGGGGCAGGGCGCATCCATCTGGACGGTGCGGTGCTGGATCTGACAGCCTTCGAGGCCCGCTGCCAGGAGGCCGCCCAGGCCCGGGGCAGCAGCGAACTGCATCTGCACGCCGAGCGCACCACGCCCTACGAGGAAGTCACCCGGCTGATGGCCGCCGCCCAGCGGGCCGGGCTCCAGAAGATCGCGTTTGTCACCGACCCAGGCGCCCAGGCGCCTGCCCGCTGAGGGGCGTTTTGCCCGTTCTGTCGGTTGTACGACCTGTACTTTTATTCGAACTGTTACGGAAACATTCATGGCTGCCCTTGCCCTCAAAGCCCGCCCGCGCCAGTGGGTGACCAAGCTGCACCGCTGGAGCGGTCTGCTGCTCGCCTTGTTTTTGTTGATTGCGGCGCTGACGGGCGCCCTCATGGCCTTCCGCTGGGAGGTGGATGCCTGGCTCAACCCCGAGCTGTTTGCGGTTCAGTCGGGCGCCCAGCACGCCCCGCAGACGGAGATCATCCAACAGGTGGAAGCCCGGTTTCCGGATGCCCGGGTGGGCACGTTGGTCTATCCCGTGCGCCCGGATCGGGCCTTGCGCATCAGCCTGATGGACAAGCACGCTCCGGCAGGCATGGGCCACGGGATGGGGCATGGGCAGGGAGGAAATCTGCAATTCAACCAGGTGTTTGTAGACCCGTATTCCGGCCACATCCTGGGCCAGCGCAACACCCGCCAGATCAGCTTTGATCGGCCCGGGCTGATGCCTTTCCTGGTGCGCCTGCATTCCAGCCTGTGGCTGGATCAGGCGGGTGTCTGGTGGATGGGCGGGGTGGCGGTGGTGTGGCTGCTGACCAGCTTCCTGGGCCTTGCCCTGAGCTGGCCTAGGGCCTGGCGGCGCTGGCGTCAGGGTTGGCGCGACATGCTGGCGCTGCGCACGGGCCAGGGCAGCTACAAGCTCCATTACGATCTGCACCGGGCGGCCAGCGTGGCGACTTTGCCCCTGATGCTGGTGCTGGCCTTTACCTCGGTCTATCTCAATCTGCCGGATCTGGTGAAACCGGCGGTGGGCTGGTTTTCGCCCCTGAGCGTGCCGCCCAAGCTGGAAGGGCAGCCCAAGGCCGAGGCGCCCATTTCGCCCGAACAGGCCCTGGCTGCTGCTGCCCACATCCTGCCGGACGGGCGTGTTTTTTCCCTGGGGCCGGATGCCCGGCGCGGGCTCTACAACCTGCGCGTGTATGTGCCGGGGGATGTAAGTCCGTCGGGCAACCACATGCTCGCCCTGGGCATGGCCGATGGCGCGCCGGTGGGCCTGCGTCGCACCGACACGGGGAGCGCGGGGGATGTGCTGCTGGCCTGGATGTTCCCGCTCCATTCGGGGCTCGCCTTTGGCGTGGTCGGGCAGTTTCTGGTGCTGGGGCTGGGCCTGGTGCTCACGGCGGTGTGCTGGACCGGGCTGGTGGTGTGGTGGCGCAAGCAGCGGGGCGAGCGCCGGCTGGCAGCCCGTCAACGGGAGGCGGCTGCCCAAGGGGGGCTGAATCCCTGCACGGCACGCCTGCGCACCGATCCCTGAGGCCGGGCCGGGGCGGCCCAGGCGCGATATATCGCGGTATAGTGTCGCCCCATGAATACTCCTATCACCGTCGCTGTTGCCCAGCTGAATTCCATCGTGGGCGACATCTCCGGCAACGCACGCCGGATTCTGGATGCGGTGGCCCGGGCCAAGGCTGCGGGCGCCGATGTGGTTCTGACCCCCGAGCTGGCCCTGTGCGGTTATCCCCCCGAGGATCTGCTGCTGCGTCCGGCCTTTCTTGAAGCCTGTGCCCAGGAGCTGGATGCCCTGGCCGCCCAGGTGGACGGCATCACCGTGCTGGTGGGCTACCCGGCCCTGCAGGGCGGCAAGCGCTACAACGCCGCCGCCGTGATCCGGGATGGCCAGATCGAAGCCCGCTATTTCAAGCACCGCCTGCCCAACTACGAAGTCTTTGACGAAGAGCGTTACTTCGACGTGGGTTCCGAGGCCTGCGTGTTCGAACTCAAGGGCACCCGCATCGGCGTGAACATCTGCGCCGACGTGTGGGAAGCCGGCGCCGCCGACAAGGCCCGGGAAGCCGGTGCCGAGCTTTTGCTGGTGCTCAACGCCTCGCCCTACCACGTCCACAAGCAGTCCCTGCGCCACGAAGTGCTGCGCGAGCGTATCGCCGACACCGGCCTGCCCCTGGTGTATTGCAACCTGGTGGGTGGTCAGGATGAGCTGGTGTTCGATGGCGGCTCCTTCGCCCTCGACAAGGATGGCACCCTCGCTTGGCAGGGCCTGTCCTTCGTGGAGCAGCTCCAGACCCTGCGCTTTGCCGATGGGGCCTGGCTGGATCGCAGCCTGCCGGCGGATCGCCCGCTGGAAGCTGATGTTTACGAAGCTCTGGTGCTGGGGGTACGCGATTACCTGGGCAAGAACGGTTTTCCGGGTGCCCTCATTGGCCTGTCGGGCGGGGTGGATTCGGCCCTGACCCTGGCCATTGCGGTTGATGCTTTGGGCGCCGACAAGGTGCGGGCGGTGATGATGCCGTCCCCCTACACCGCCCAGATGAGCCTGGATGATTCCCGCGAGATGGTGCAGCGCATTGGTGTGCGCTACGACGAAGTCGCCATTCAGCCGGCCATGGAAACCTTGGCCTCGATGCTGGCGCCCTATTTTGCGGGCCTGCCGGAAGACGCCACCGAAGAAAACCTCCAGTCCCGCATTCGGGGGATGCTGCTGATGGCCCTGTCCAACAAGACCGGCGCCATTGTGCTCACCACCGGCAACAAGAGTGAAATGGCCACCGGCTACGCCACCCTGTATGGCGACATGGCCGGTGGTTTTGCGGTGATCAAGGACATCTACAAGACCTTCGTTTACCGCCTCTGCCACTGGCGCAATGCCCAGCCCGGCGGTCCGGTGATTCCCGACAACATCCTGACCCGACCCCCTTCAGCCGAGCTCAAGCCCGACCAGTGCGACCAGGATTCCCTGCCGCCCTACGAGGTGCTGGATGCGATCATCGCGGCTTATATGGAAGAGGATCTGTCCCCCGCCGAGATCATCGCCCGGGGCTACCCCGAGCACGACGTGCGCCGTACCGTGGCCATGCTCAAGCGCAACGAATACAAGCGGCGCCAAGCGCCGCCGGGGGTGCGGGTCACCCCCCGGGGCTTTGGCAAGGATTGGCGTTACCCGATCACTTCCCGTTACCGGGACGCGTGATACATTCAAAATACATCAGGCATCCTGCGCCTTTCAGGGGCGGATGCCATATTCCGGTAGAATGCCGGACTGTTCCAAGGAGACCGTAGATGAAGAAAATCGAAGCCGTGATCAAGCCCTTCAAGCTGGATGAAGTGCGTGAAGCCCTGTCTGAAGTGGGCATCACCGGCCTGACCGTCACCGAGGTCAAGGGTTTTGGCCGTCAGAAGGGCCACACCGAGCTGTACCGGGGTGCCGAGTACGTGGTCGACTTCCTTCCCAAGATCAAGATCGAGATCGTGGTGACCAGCGATGTGGTGGAACAGGCCGTGGAAGCCATCATCAAGTCGGCCCGCACCGGCAAGATCGGCGACGGCAAGATCTTCGTGATGCCGGTGGAGCAGGTGGTGCGCATCCGCACCGGCGAAACCAACGAGTCCGCCATCTAAGCTTAGAACCCGTAAGCCTATGGACACCTCTGCCCGTGCAGAGTGTTCAAAAAGATGCAACAAAGCCCGGTTCGCGCCGGGCTTTGTTGCGTTTACCCCGACACTGCGTTCATCCCTACTGGCTAAAAATCCGCTACCTGCGTATGTTATGTACAAGCGTTTTAGAAACGCTATATAACAAAAAATACAACAGAAACTAAGTCGGAGAACTGTGAAATCTTACAGATCTTTCCCCTTGACGTTTTTTTTGGGAGTAGCAGTGTATGCATAAGGCAATCCGTTGGGCCCTGGGGGCCATGCTGGCCTGTCCGTTGTGGGCGGTGGCCGATTATACGGTGGTGCAGGTGGCACCCTTTTCCGGGAGCCAGGAAGTCACCGGCAAGCTGTTGAATCAGGGCATCAACCTGGTGTTCAAGGATGTTAACGAAAAGGGCGGGATTGGCGGCCAGAAGCTGCGTCTGGTCACCTATGACGACGCCTACAAGCCCGAAGAAACCGTCAAGAAACTGAAGGATGCCGTGGCCGACAAGCCCGTAGCCCTGACCGGCCTGGTGGGCACCAGCAACATGCTGGCCGCCATCGAGGCGGGTGTCTTTGACCAGTTGGGCGTCCCGGTGGTGGGGGTGCATACCGGCGGTACCTCGGTG
>JAJTBM010000260.1 GCA_021286885.1 Rhodocyclales bacterium | reverse complement strand
ATGTCGGCAGGCTTGGGCCTGCTCGATGTTGATTTAAAACCATAGAAACACACTAGAAGCAGGTTTTGGGCCTGGTCTAGTGTGAATGTCATGGTTGGAACGCATCCGGGGGCGCCGTTAGTTATGGTTTATGTTTAACCCTGATGCATTTGTGGGCAAGATAACATAATCCTGATTTATCCAAAAAATCAAAATACTGATGGATCTATAAGGCTATGCCGCAAGGGTCGAAGGTATGGATCGGCTTTAGCAGCCTTTGAAAACCGGGCTGCGTTTTGCCAGAAAGGCTGTCAGTCCTTCCTGGTAATCGGCAGTGCCCAGAAAGTCGAAGGCTGCGCGCTTTTCCTCCAGGTTCAGGGCGTGTCCGGTTTGCAGGCGGCGCACCCATTGCTTGTGCCAGCGGGCCACGAGCGGCGCGCCCTTCAGGATGCGCTGGACGGTGGCGTTGGTTTCCTGTTCCACTCGCTCATCGTCCACCACCCGGCTCAGCAGACCCTTGGCCCAGGCTTCCCGGGCATCCAGGATGCGTCCTTCGAGCAGGATTTCGAGCAGCACCGCCGGCCCCACCAGCTGAAGCAGCCCGGCCATTTCCCCCGGATACATGGAAAAGCCCAGCTTGTTGATGGGGGCACCAAAGCGGCTGGATTCGCCTGCGATGCGGATGTCGCAGCAGCCCGCGATTTCCAGCCCACCGCCAATGCACGCCCCCTGGATCTGGGCCACAGTGGGCACCGGGCAGTTGCGGATGGCCTCCAGAGCGGCCGCCACCAGTTCTTCGTGGTAGTGCAGGGCGTCGTCCACCGTAGCTCGCACGGTCAGGAATTCCTCGATGTTGCCCCCGGCCGCAAAGGCCTTGTCGCCATCGCCCCGCAGCACCACGCAGCGCAAGGCCGGGTCGGCGTTGAGGCTGTCCATGTGGCTGCGCAGGGCACGCCACATTTGGGCATCGACGGCATTTAGTTTGTCGGGATTTGAAAGGGTGAGAGTGGCTACGCCGTCGGCGCGGCTCAGCAGGATGTCGCCGTACATGAGATAAAAAGCCTAGTGTTTATAGGGACTTGTGGGTCAATGCAAAAAACCTTCCGTACGTTGTAGTATGGAGTCTTGTGTATGTTATATCATCCCCACCGGGGCACCGTACCGGCGCGGCGGGCTCCCGGCCCACAAGCTCAAAAAATAGATCCAGGCCGCTCAAAAACAAGACCAACAGGTGGATCGCGTCGTTTTATCGCTGCATCAATGGGAGGGAAACCATGTCCAGCACGTCTCACAGTGCAATCTACGCACGCATCCGGAGCAATCCGCGTTTCAAGGAGCTGGTGGCCAAGCGCCAGGGCTTTGCCACGCTGCTCTCCATCATTGTTCTGACCATCTTCTACGGCTTCTTCATGGTCGTGGCCTTCAACCCCAAGTTGATCGGCCAGCGTCTGTCCGAAGGTTCCTACGTGACCGTCGGCATTGCTGCCGAGCTGTTCATGTTCATCTTCTTCTGGGTGTTGACCGCCGTGTACGTGAAACGCGCCAATGGCGAATTCGACGAGATGACCGCCGAAATCGTGAATGACGCAGCCAAGGGAGTGAAGTAATGTTGTCCCGTCTGAATGTTCTGCTGCTGGGGCTGCTCGCCCCGGCCCTGGCCTGTGCTGGTGACGCCATTGCGGCCACCGAAAAGCAGCCCCTCAATCTCCACGCCATCGGTATGTTCGTGCTGTTTGTCGCGATGACCCTGGGCATCACCAAGTGGGCTGCCGGGCGTACCAAGTCCGCTGCTGACTTCTACACCGCCGGGGGCGGGATCACCGGCTTCCAGAACGGTCTGGCGATTGCTGGTGACTATATGTCTGCAGCTACCCTGCTGGGGCTGACCGCGCTGGTTTATACCAAGGGTGTGGATGGTTACATCTACATGATCGCCTTCTTCGCCGGCTGGCCCATCATCCTGTTCCTGATGGCCGAGCGCCTGCGCAACCTGGGCAAGTTCACCTTTGCCGACATCACTTCCTACCGGCTCAATCAGAGCAAGGTGCGCACCATGGCGGCGGTTTCGTCCCTGACCGTGGTGTGCTTCTACTTGGTGGCCCAGATGGTGGGTGCTGGCCAGCTGATCAAGCTGCTGTTTGGTCTGGATTACACCATCGCCCTGTTTGTGGTGGGTGCGCTGATGATGGTCTATGTGACCTTCGGCGGCATGGTGGCCACCACCTGGGTGCAGATCATCAAGGCCTGCATGCTGCTGGCCGGTGGCACCCTGGTGATGGTGCTGTCCATGTCCCAGTTCGGCTTCAGCTTCGAGACCCTGATGGACAAGGCCATCTCCGTCCATAATCTGGGCGAGAAGATCCTGTTCCCGGGTTCCCTGCTGCCCGATCCGGTCACTGCCCTGTCTCTGGGCCTGGGTCTGATGTTCGGCACTGCCGGCCTGCCCCACATCCTGATGCGCTTCTTCACCGTGACCAACGCCAAGGAAGCCCGCAAGTCCGTGCTCTACGCCTCTGGCTTTGTGGCCTACTTCTTCAACGTGATTCTGCTGATGGGCTTCTGTGCCATCATCATCGTGGGTCAGAACCCCGAGTTCTTTGAAGGCGGCAAGATCGGCGGCAAGATCATTGGCGGTGGCAACATGATCGCCATGCACCTGGCCAAGGCTGTGGGTGGGAATCTGCTGCTGGGCTTCCTGTCTGCCGTGGCTTTCGCCACCATCCTCGCGGTGGTGTCCGGTCTGGCCCTGGCCGGTGCTGCAGCCATCTCCCACGACATCTACGCCCGTGTGATCCGTCAGGGCAAGGCTACCGAAACCGAAGAACTGCGCGTTTCCAAGCTTTCTTCCGTGGCTCTGGGCATCGTGGCGGTGATTCTCGGGATTGCCTTTGAGAAGATGAACGTGGCTTTCATGGTGGCCCTGGCGTTTGGCATCGCTGCTTCTGCCAACTTCCCGGTGCTCATCCTCTCTATGTACTGGAAGGGCCTGACCACCCGGGGTGCCGTGATGGGCGGGTATGCCGGTCTGGTGGCTGCTGTGCTGCTGGTGCTGTTCTCCAAGTCCGTGTGGGTGACTGTGCTGGGCAATGCCCAGGCCCTGTTCCCCTACGATCAGCCGGCCCTGTTCTCCATGCCTCTGGCCTTCCTGGTGACCTTCATCGTCTCCAAGCTGGATAACAGCCCTGAGGCTGTGGCCGAGCGCGAGCGCTTTGGCGATCAGTACGTGCGTGCTCAAACCGGGTTTGGTGCCGCCGAGGCCAGCGCCCACTAAAGGGTGAAGCCTGCTGTGCATGCATTACGCCAGCACAAAACCCCCGGTCAGGCCTGCGGGCCTGCCGGGGGTTTTTGTTTGAAGCAGCGTTCCGGCGCTCAGGAGGTGCCGGGGCTGGGCTCAGTTCGCCTCGCGCTGGGCGGCGATCCGGGCCAGGGCCTGACGCCCGCTGCGGATGTGACTGCGCATGGCGACTTCGGCCCTTTCGGGCTGACGCTGCTCCAGAGTGGCCAGGATTTCCCGGTGTTCCGCCAGGGATTGCTCCAGCCGCCCCTCGCTGAACAACGAATGGTGGCGGGACAGCTTGATGACCTTGCGCATGTCGGTGATGCACTGGGTCAGCCAGCGGTTGTCGCAGATCATCTGGATTTCGTAGTGGAAGGCCTGGTTGGCCTCGAAGAAACCATTGATGTCTTGGCGCGCCGCCGCCTGTTCCAGCTCGGCATGGATGCCGCGCAGGCGCAGGAGGTCAGCTTCGGTGGCCTTGCGGGCGGTGTCGGCCGCGCACTGGCCTTCGAGCAGGGCCATCACCGTAAAGATTTCATCCAGATCCCGTTCGGAGATTTCGGTGACGTAACAGCCGCGCCGGGGCTTGAGGGTGACCAGGCCTTCGGAAGCCAGCACCTTGAGGGCTTCCCGCAGGGGCGTGCGCGAAATGCCGTAATCGGCCGCCAGCGCCTGCTCGTCCACCCAGGTTCCGGGGGGCAGTTCGTGGGAAAAAATCCGTTGGCGCAAGCGTTCCGCGACTTCCTGGTAGAGGGCAAGAGGGGCAATCCGGCCAGCGTTCATGAGTGAATGGGAATGAGTTGTCGAAGTTGAGGATTCAGTTGTTGCATCCATAATTATGGATAAAGTATTATCTACAAGATAGCAAGTCAAGTTCTGGCGGACGGCTCGCACCCAGATGTTGGTCCGGTGGTTATCAAGCCACCCGACACCACAAAAAACAGAGGGAGGGAGAAACGGCCCGTCCGCCGGGCACGGCAACCGGCTGTGATCAAGGGATCACAGCCGGTCTGACGTCACTTCAAAAATAAGAGCCCCCGGGGCTCACGCATGTAGGGATGAAACCATGGCGAACAACAACGAACCGATCTGTCCGCAATCCGACCTGGGCGCCTGGGCCAAGGCTGCGACCAAGTCGGCCCCGGGCGGTGATCTGTCCAAGCTCAACTGGGTGACCCCCGAAGGGATCACCGTCAAGCCCCTGTACACGGCGGCTGATCTGGACGGCCTGAAGTTCAGCAACACCCTGCCTGGTTTCGAACCCTTCCTGCGCGGTCCCCAGGCCACCATGTATGCGGTGAAGCCTTGGACCATCCGCCAGTATGCCGGCTTCTCGACCGCCGAGGAATCCAATGCCTTCTACCGTAAGGCCCTCGCGGCCGGTGGTCAGGGTGTTTCGGTGGCCTTTGACCTGGCCACCCACCGGGGCTACGACTCCGATAATCCCCGCGTGGTGGGCGACGTGGGCAAGGCTGGGGTGGCCATTGATTCCGTCGAAGACATGAAGATCCTGTTCGATGGCATTCCCCTCGACAAGATCTCCGTCTCCATGACCATGA
>JAJTBM010000259.1 GCA_021286885.1 Rhodocyclales bacterium | reverse complement strand
GTGTGTTTTTCATGCGGCAATTTCTGATGCTGGCAGCGGTGCATTTTCTGGCGCTGCTGTCCCCTGGCCCGGATTTCTTTCTGGTGGCCCGTACTTCTCTCACCGCCGGCTGGCAGAGGGCGACCGGCGTCTGTCTGGGCATCGCGCTCGCCAATGGAGTATTTATCGTGGCGGCCCTGGGGAGCTCCACCATCCTGGCGCCGGACAGTGGCATGTTCGTTCTTCTGCAAGGGGTGGGCGCTGCTTACCTGCTGTATCTGGGGGCCCTGTTCATCCGCCACGCGGGGCGCAGCGGCTTGAAAGTGCCGGCCTCCCCGGCGGTGGGGGCGGTGCAACTGGGCTGGGGGCGGGCGATGGGCATGGGCTTCCTCTCCGGCATCCTCAATCCGAAGAACGGGCTGTTCTATGCCAGCCTGGCAGCGATGCTTGATGCATCCAGCGCGTATGGGCGGCTGTGGTACGGGCTGTGGATGTTTAGCGTGGTGCTGACGTGGGACGTGCTGGTGGCCGTGCTGATCGGCAATCCCGTGGTGCTGGCGCGCTTTGCCCGGGGGCTGCCGTGGCTGGAGCGGCTGTCGGGCGGCATGCTGATCCTGCTGGCGCTGGGGGTGTTGTTGAGCCTCCTGCGAGGAGGGTAAGCCGGGAGGACTGAGGGCAAGGGGCGGGGCTGCCCGTCCGGAGACGGGCAACGATGAATGCGGGCCTCGCGGCCGAGTGCTCAGAGCTTGCTCAGAAGTAGTAGCCAATGTTGGCGTAGAACGCCTTCTTCCACACGTCCTCACCACCGGCTGCCGCACCATTGGCGTAATCGCCGGTGTAGGGATCGTTTTTGCCCCAGCGCATTTCCGTGTATACAAAAAACGGCCCGGCGTTAAAGCTGGCGCCGGCGATCACACGTTGGGAGTCCTTGAAGCCGGCTTGATCCTTGGTAAACAGGCTGTAGTTCAGGTAGGGCTTGATCGTGTTGATCACCGCAAAGCTGCCCGGCAGCAGGTAGTTGATTTCTGCCGAATAAAAACGCCCCTTGGCTGCCACGTTGAACGTGCCGTCAAAGGCGCCGAAGCTGACACTGCCGTTCCCCTGGGCGCTGGTATTGCGGGGAGACATGCGCTGCCGGCCTGCTTCGGCCAATATTCCCAGCCCACCCACCGAGCCTGCATAGTGGAGTGCATAGGCGGCTCGGTTGCCGTCTTCGCCGGTGTCTACGTTGTGCAGGGTGGAGTGCAGTAACGATACGCCTACTTCACTACGTTCGGCGCCAGTGCCGCTCAGGGTGTAGGCCCAGCGCCCCAGCATGATGTTGCGTTCTTGGTTGCTGGAGCCGCCGGCCAGCCCCGTGTCGGCCCGCGCTACATTGACCGAGTAGCGGGCGCCGTCCCGGGAGGTGCCCGCCCAGCTGCCGCCATCCCGGGGATAAAAACCAAATTGGAAGTCCATGGCGCCCCACTGATGCTGAACCTTCACCCCCAAGTCATGCACATCCTCCAGACCAATATTGTTGACCAGGGTCTGATAAAAAGTGCTGCTTGCATAGGGCATCAAGCCGAACGGTAGTTGCTGGAGGCCCGCCACGACCCGGGTTTGTTCGCTCAGTTTGTAGCCCAGCCAGGCAAAGGCCGGAAAATTGATGCGTCCAACCTGGCTGGTGTAGTCGTAGGGGTAGGCACCCCCATAAAAGCGGTACTGGGCCGATCCGTAGAGTCCGGGAGAGTCGTAATTCACGTCCAGTCGGAAGGTATCCAGACTGAGTTTGCTGACGTTCTGGGGATTGTCGAAGGTGTAATCGTAGCGGGCCCGCAGGGCGCCGCCGATTTTGAGCGTGCCGTCCCCGTCGGCTGCCAGGGCACAGCCGCTCCCCAGGCCTGCCACCAGGGTGGTGAGTACGCTGGCCGCGATTTTTCGCATGTTTGTCTCCTGCATGAAGGTCTCCTTTGTTGTTGGATGTGGTTTTAAAGGCGCAGCAAGGCCCACCCGTGCCCATGGCCGGGAAAAAAGACAGAAGTGCAGGGGTGGGGAGAAACAGAGGGCGGGTGGGATCCGCCCGCTTGCATCAGGGCACGCCTGAGGCCGATTTTTCTAGCTTTCGGCGGTCAGGCGTGCCTTGAACCGCTCAGGAGGGGCTAGGGCCGGAGGGGCGTCCCCGGGTCGCGAACCAGCACAGGATGGAGCCTGCACAGACCAGTGCAGCCCCTTGCCAGAACGAGGCCGATAGGGGGGCCCGCAGTACGCTGGCCGCCAAGGCCGCCGAAAACACCGGGATGAAATACGAAGCCCCCGCCAGTAGGGTGACGTTGCCGTGCAGGATGCCCACGTTCCAGGCCGCGTAGCCAAAGCCCATCGCCGAGGCAGCCAGGGCCAGATAGATCAGTCCGGACCCGGTCATGACGATGCTGCTCTCACCACTCAGCAGATACTTGCCCCACAGGGCCAAGGCCGTGAGCATGAAGAATAGGGTGATCCCATTCTTGCCATTGGCAATCCGGTTGGTGACGGTGCAATAAGATGCCCAGATCACCGCACCGGCAAAGGCCAAACCGTAGCTGAGGGGGTTGTTCTGGATGTTGCGCACCATGCCCGCTGGATCCAAGCCCTGCTCGCCGCCCAGTACCCAGCAGATCCCCAGCACTGCCGTCAGGAAGCCAGGAACAATGAGCAGGCTGGATTTCTGACGATTGAACAGAATGGCGCACAGAATGGTGAAGGCTGGCCAAAGGTAATTGACCATGCCGACCTCAATCGCCTGGCGCCCACTGTTGGCATAGCCTATGGACAAGGACAGGCACAGTTCATAGGCCACGAACAGCAGACTGCCCCACACCAGATACGCCCGAGGAAACTCCCGAACCCGGGGGAAGCCCACGGTCAGCAGTAGCAGCCCCGAGGCCACCGAATAGATCATGGCAGCGCCGCCGGTGGCCCCGAGGTTTTCACTGACGCCCCGGATCAGACCGACAATCGAGCTCCATAGCACGATGGCGATGAGTCCGATAAGCGTTGCCTTGCGTCTGTTCTGCATACTGTCTGCTTTCATCACACGGGATCAACCGCCCCACGCCTCAGGCGGCGCGGGAACGATCGGTGGTGTCCACCCAGATCGTTTTCTGCTCGGTGTATTGGTCATGGGCCCAGATGGATTTGTCCCGTCCGCCAAAGCCGGATTCCTTGTAGCCCCCGAAAGGTGTGGTGATGTCTCCTTCGCCAAAGCAATTGACGGTCACCACGCCGGCCCTGATTTCTCGAGCGAGACGGAAGGCGGTGCTGAGGCGGTTGGTATACACCGCAGCGGCCAGACCATAGACCGAGTCATTGGCCAGGGCAATGGCTTCCTCCGTATCGCGGAAGGTGGTGACTGACAGGATGGGGCCGAAGATTTCTTCCCGGAACAGCCGGCTATCCGGGCCCACGCCATCCACCACCGTGGGCTGCACAAAGGCATCCCCCTCGGTATGACCGCCAAAGACCACCTTCAGGGCTTCAGCGCCGGCTTGTTCCAGGTAAGTGCGCACCTTCTCGAAGTGGGCCGAGCTCACCAGGGCGCCCAGGCGATGATCCGGGTTGAGCGGATCACCCATCTTCCAGGCCTTCATGTGTTGGCCGATGCGCTCCAGCAAAGCCTCTTTGATGTCTGCATGGACAATCAGCCGGGAAGAGGCGGAGCAGTTCTCGCCCATGTTCCAGAAGGCACCGTTTACGATGTGCTGGGCCACTTCATCCAGATCGTCCACATCCTTCATCACCACGGCGGGGTTCTTGCCGCCACATTCCAGCACCACCCGCTTGAGATTGGAGTCTGCGGCATAGCGCAGGAAACGCCGGCCCGTTTCGGTGGAACCGGTGAAGCTGACCATGGATACGTCCATGTGCAGGCCCAAGGGCTCGCCTACTTCGGCACCGCCACCCGGCAGCACGTTGAACACCCCTGGTGGAATGCCAGCCTCACTGGCCAGTTCGGCGACCCGCAAGGTGCTGAGGGTTGTTTCCTTGGCCGGTTTGACGATGACCGAGCAGCCCGCAGCCAGCGCCGGGCCGATTTTCCAGGCCAACATCAGCAGAGGGAAGTTCCAGGGCAGCACCAGCCCGACCACACCAATGGCCTCCCGGACCACCAGTGCAACGGTATCGGCACCGACCGGGGCCGTATGATCGTAGATCTTGTCGATCAGCTCCGCGTGCCAACGAATGGTATGGATGGCTTCGGGTACATCGGTATTCACGCACTCCCGGATCGGTTTCCCACTATCCAGGCTTTCCAGCACGGCCAGCTCCTGCAGGTGCAGCTCCAGGCTGTCGGCAAAGCGCAGCAGGGCGGCCTTGCGTTCAGCCGGTGTACGCCGGGACCAGCGCCCGTCCTCAAAGGCGGCTTTGGCCTTGGCGACGGCGATATCCACGTCGCGCCGGTCGCAGGCAGCAATGCGGGTCAGCACTTGGCCCGTGGCCGGGTTCAGGGTCTGGAAAGTTTCACCCGATACCGCTGGCACAAACGCGCCGTCAATGAAGGCTTGGGATGGCAGCACCAGATCCCGGGCCAGGGATGCGTATTCGGTCGCACTCAGCAGCGGGGCCATCAGGCAGCGCCTCCGGCAATGGCAGCCACTTCGCGCTTGAGTTCGACCACGATGCTTGCCAGAGCGTGCTGTTCGGCTTCATTCAGCCCCTGGAGCGGTGCCCGGACGCCGCCGGCGCGCAGCCCTGCCAGCTGGCAGCCGTACTTGATGGACTGGACAAACTTGCCACCTTCCAGGAAGTCCATCAGCGGCAGCAGCGCCGCCATGATGCGTCGGCCCTTATCAAAGTTCTTTTCGATCACGCAGGCCTC
>JAJTBM010000258.1 GCA_021286885.1 Rhodocyclales bacterium | reverse complement strand
AGGCCAGACCGTTCTTGCCGTTGATGTTCATGGCGTCGGAGCCACACACACCTTCGCGGCAGGAGCGACGGAAGGACAGGCTGTCGTCCTTGGCCTTCAGGCGCACCAGCGCGTCCAGCAGCTTCTTGTCGGACTCTTCGAGTTCGACAGAGATGTCCTGCATGTAGGGCTTCTCGTCGCGGTCCGGATCGTAGCGGTAAATCTTGAACTGTACGGTTCGCTTGCTCATCTTCTATTCTCCGGATCGCTCAGTAGGTACGCTTGGCGAGCGCGATCGGCTCAACTTCGGGGGACATGGGCTGCAGGTTCACCGGCTTGTAGTCCAGACGGTTGCCTTCGCTGTACCACAGGGTGTGCTTGAGCCAGTTCTTGTCGTCACGACCGTTCGGGGTCTCGGCGCAGTCGATCGCGTCGTCGCGCACGTGGGCGCCACGGGATTCCTTACGGGCTTCGGCAGAGATCATGGTGGCCTTGGCGACCTCGATCAGGTTGTCCAGCTCCAGGGCTTCCATGCGGGCGGTGTTCCAGACCTGGGACTTGTCCTTGATCTGGGTGACCTTGGCGCGCTCGGCGACAGCCTTGATGCGGGTGACACCTTCCTTGAGCATGTCGGCGAAACGGAACACACCGGCGTGCTTCTGCATGGTGCGCTGCATTTCGAGACGCACGTCGTTGACCTCTTCACCACCGGTCTGCTTTTCGAGACGGTTGATGCGGGCCAGGGAAGCATCGGCAGCGTTGGCGGGCAGTGCCTTGAGGGGCAGCTGGCCAGCCTTGAAGTCGGCCACCACGGTTTCGCCAGCAGACTTGCCGAACACCAGCAGGTCGAGCAGGGAGTTGGTGCCCAGACGGTTGGCACCGTGCACCGAGGCGCAGGCGCACTCGCCCGCGGCGTAGAAGCCGTGCACCGGCACGTTGGGGTTGCCGTCCTTCGGAACGATCACCTGACCCTTGTAGTTGGTCGGGATACCGCCCATCTGGTAGTGGCAGGTCGGCACGACGGGGATCGGGGCCTTGATCGGGTCAACACCGGCAAACTGGATCGAGATTTCACGAATGCCAGGCAGGCGCTTCATGATGGTCTCGGGGGACAGGTGGGTGATGTCCAGCAGCACGTGGTCCTTTTCGGAACCGCAGCCACGGCCTTCGTTGATTTCGGTCACCATGGAACGGGACACCACATCGCGGGAGGCCAGATCCTTCAGGTTGGGGGCGTAGCGTTCCATGAAGCGTTCGCCAGAGGCGTTACGCAGGATGCCGCCTTCACCGCGCACACCTTCGGTGATCAGCACGCCGGCACCGGCCACGCCGGTGGGGTGGAACTGCCAGAATTCCATGTCTTCCAGGGGGATGCCAGCACGGGCAGCCATACCCACACCGTCGCCGGTGTTGATGAAGGCATTGGTGGAGCTGTAGTAGATACGACCAGCACCGCCGGTAGCGAAGATGGTGGCGCGGGCGTGGAAGATGGAGACTTCACCGGTTTCCATTTCCATGGCGGTCACACCGACCACATCGCCGTCTTCGTTGCGGATTAGGTCGAGGGCCATCCACTCCACGAAGAACTGGGTGTTGGCGCGCACGTTACGCTGATACAGGGCATGCAGCATGGCGTGGCCGGTACGGTCAGCCGCTGCGCAGGAACGGGACACGGGGGTCTGGCCGTAGTTCTGGGAGTGACCACCGAACGGACGCTGATAGATCTTGCCGTTATCGGTACGGTCGAAGGGCATGCCGTAGTGTTCGAGCTCGACCACCACTTCGTTGGCCTTCTTCACCATGAATTCGATGGCGTCCTGGTCACCCAGCCAATCGGACCCCTTCACGGTGTCGTACATGTGCCAGTGCCAGTTATCCTCGGTGGAGTTGCCGAGGGAGGCGGCCACGCCACCCTGGGCGGCCACGGTGTGAGAACGGGTCGGGAAGACCTTGGTCAGCACTGCGGTCTTCAGGCCGGCTTCGGAAAGCTGCAGTGCCGCCCGCAGACCGGCGCCACCTGCGCCGACGATCACTGCGTCAAAAGTATGCTTAGCGACTTTCACTTACAGCCTCCAGAGAATCTGAACAGCCCAGCCGGCGTAGCCGACGAGCAGAAGAACAACGACGGAATGGAGCGTCAGACGCAGGCCAACCGGCTTGATGTAATCCATGAAGATGTCCCGCACGCCAATCCAGGCGTGGTAGAAGAGGGACAGGAAGAACAGGAAGGTCGCGAACTTCATGAAACCGCCACTGAACAGGGCACGCCAGCTCTCATAGGAGCCATCCAGCGTGGTCAGGGCAGCAATCGCGAAGATGACGGTGTAGACCGCCATCACAACAGCAGTAACGCGTTGGGCGAGCCAATCACGGAAACCGTAATGGGCGCCGACAATGATGGGCTTTACCATAGTTTGGCCACCAGAAGAACAGTGAGGGTCAGGCTGACGATCAGGACGGTGCGGGCGCTGCTCACGGCAGACTGCTTGTCAACGCCCACATGGACGTCCAGCAGCAGGAAGCGGATGCCTGCACAGAAGTGGTGCAGGAAGGCCCACAGCAGGCCACAGAGCAGGAGCTTGACGAAGATATTGCTCACCACGCCCTGATAGGCGGCGTAGGACTCGGGGGAGCCCAGGCTGCTACCCAGCAGGGAGAGCAACACCGGCAGCATCAGGAACAGGCCAGCACCGCTGATCCGGTGCAGGATCGAGACAAAGCCCGGCAAGGGCAGTCTGATCTCATTCAGCGCCAGATGCTTCGGGCGCTGCTTTTTTACAATCACCTCTGTCATAGATTTTCCCTCTAGTAATAAGCGACTGGGGAGTCGCTCTTTTCCGACAACAAAACTACAAGTATACCCTTATAAATTATTGTCAGGCCGGGCTCTCCTGACAATTCGGAAGCGTTTGTTCAATAAAATCGCACAAGCAACAGGCTTGCGCATGGCTGTTTTCAGCTCAATTCGTTCAAGTAATAGTGTTCTGCAGTGCAGTACAGGCCTCGCCGCCACTCCACCGGCCGGTCGCCGTAGGTGTAAGTCACCCGTTCGACCGATAACAAGGGGGTTCCCTCAGAAACGCCCAGGGTTTCGCTGACCATGCGATCCGCAGCCACTGCACGAATGTGCTCTTCAGCGCGGATCATCCGCACGCCAAAGCGCGCTTCGAACAGGCCATACAGGGAACCTTGCTCTCCCTGGAGGACTTCCATGGTGAGGCCCTGGAAGATTTCGCCCGGCAGGTAGATTTCATCCACCACCACCGGCTTGCTCGAAAACCGCAGGGTGCGGCGCAGGATGATGACCGGCGCGCCCAACTCGATCCCGAGCATACGGGCTGCTTCGTTGCCGGCCTTGGCTTTCCAGCAATCCAGGGGCACACTCTGGGGGTGCACCAGTTCGCCGTCGGTAGGCACCAGACGCAGGAAGCGGAACATGGAGCGGGGGTCGTTGTGGGAGGCCACGAAGGTTCCCTTGCCCTGTTTGCGCACCAGCAGGTTCTCCGCAGCCAGCTCATCGATGGCCTTGCGAACAGTCCCCTGACTAACATTAAACCTAAGAGCGAGTTCCTGTTCACTGGGAATCGCCTGCCCAGGCCGCCACTCGGCGGACTGAAGGGAATTGACCATCAGCTTCTTGATCTGACGGTAGAGAGGGCTAAAAGTGGGCGATTCAGGGCGCATTCATGTATTGAATCACACTTTTTCGAGACAGTCCATGGGGCATTATCTGTCTTATATAAGACATATAACAACGGATTGACAGCCACCCCTTATTGCGCCTAGGATTCAGGAGTTGACCGATCTTCAGCTTTTGCTGATGATCCGGGGCCTGAGGTCTATCGCGACACCCCAAGGCGATTCATCGCCCACCGGAGCGGCGCGAAATTCAGCAGCATACGCACTAGCAGCAAGCAGTATTGAGTCGACAACACTTCTTTCCGTAGAGGGAGTATCAATAATGGCAAAAGCCCCCGTTCGTGTCGCAGTCACCGGTGCAGCCGGTCAAATCGGTTACAGCCTCCTGTTCCGCATCGCCAGCGGCGAAATGCTGGGCAAGGACCAGCCCGTCATCCTGCAACTGCTGGATCTGCCCCAAGCCCAGAAGGCCGTCAAGGGCGTGATCATGGAGCTGGAAGACTGCGCATTCCCGCTGCTGGCCGGCGTGATCGCCACCGACGACCCGAATGTCGCCTTCAAGGACGCCCAAGTGGCCCTGCTGGTTGGCGCCCGTCCCCGCGGCCCCGGCATGGAGCGTAAGGACCTGCTGACCGAAAACGCCAAGATCTTCACCGTTCAAGGCGCCGCCATCGGCCAATACGCCGATCCCGATGTCAAGGTTCTGGTGGTGGGCAACCCCTGCAACACCAACGCCTACATCGCCAAGGAAATCGCCGTCAAGTACGGTCGCGTCAAGGCTGGCAACTTCACCGGCATGCTGCGTCTGGACCACAACCGCGCCCTCTCCCAGCTGGCTGCCAAGACTGGCCGCGACGTGTCCAGCCTGAAGAACCTGGTCGTGTGGGGCAACCACTCCCCCACCATGTACGCCGACTACCGCGCCGTGACCTCCAACGGCGACAACGTCAAGGCCCTGGTGAACGACGAAGCCTGGAACCGTGAAGTGTTCCTGCCCACCGTGGGCAAGCGTGGCGCCGCCATCATCGAAGCCCGTGGCCTGTCCTCCGCCGCTTCCGCCGCCAACGCCGCCATCGACCACATCCGTGACTGGAGCCTGGGCTCCAACGGCGAATGGGTCACCATGGGCGTGCCCTCCGATGGCTCCTACGGCATCCCCGAAGGCATCATCTACGGCTTCCCCGTCACCACCGAAAACGGCGAATACAAGATCGTTCAAGGTCTGGAAATCGACG
>JAJTBM010000257.1 GCA_021286885.1 Rhodocyclales bacterium | reverse complement strand
ATCGCCTGGGCCTACACGGTGGAGTTCACGCTGGTGGGCCTGGCTGCCAGCGCCACGGGTGTGCTCATGGGATTTGGCGTGCACCACCTGTTTGTGCAGTTGCTCGCCGGGCTGATCGAGGCCGCGTTGCCTGCCCCCGGCCCGTGGCCTGCTGTGCTGGGGCTGGGCCTGGGGCTCACGCTGCTGCTGGCCTTTGGCTGCGAAGTGTTCGAGCAATTCCAAGCGGGCGGCCGGGCCATGGATGCCCATTTTGCCCAAGCCCCCCTGGAGCACAATTTGCCGGTTCTGCTGGGCCTGCTGGGGCTGTGGAACACCAGCTTCCTCGATATCGGCACCCAGGCCATCCTGCCCTACAGCCACCCGCTGCGCAGCCTGCCGGCCTATCTCCAGCAGCTGGAGATGGAGAGCAACGGCAAATCCGTGGATCGGGACGGCCAGGCCCTGAGCTGGCAGACGGCACCCATCCTGTTCGGCGGCGCGGGCACCGTGGGGCAACATGCCTACCACCAGCTGTTCTACCAAGGCACCCGGAGCGTCACCCTGGACTTCATCGTCCCCGTACCCGCCCAAGCCTCATCGGCCATGCAAGGGCTGATTGGCAACGCCCTGGCCCAGGCCGCCGCCCTGATGCAGGGCCGCACCCTGGATGAAGCCCGGGCCGAACTGAAAGCCAAGGGGCTCAACGCCGACGAAGTGGAGCGCCTGGCCCCCCATTTGGTCTGTCCTGGCAATCAACCCAGCAACACCCTGCTGATGCCCGAAGTCAGCCCCTATACCGCCGGCCAGTTGCTGGCGCTCTACGAGCACAAAGTCTTCGTGCAAGGCTGGCTGTGGGGCATCAACAGCTTTGACCAGTACGGCGTCGAACTCGGCAAGAACATGGCCCGCAGCCTGGAAAACGACGCCAACACGCCCAGCGACAGTTCCACTGCCGCGCTGCTGGCGGAAGTACGGCAGCGCTGGGCCTAAACTCAGCCCTGCCGTACGTAACAAGGCCCCGCAGCACACCCGATCCAGGTGGCTGCGGGGCCTTGTTGTTTAGCCTTTAACCTTTAGCCTCAGCTCTGGCGGGGGTCGAAGGCCTCCTGGACCACATCCGAAAACAGATTGGCCGACAGCACCAGCAACAGCATGAGGCTGAAGGCTGCACACAGGCTCCACCACACCATCGGCTCCCGCGAGAGCTCCATCCGTGCTGCATTGATCATGGAACCGAAGCTGATGGTGGATGCATCCACCCCGATGCCCACATAAGACAGCACCGCCTCCGCCAGCACCAGGCCGGAGAAATCCATCACCAGCGCAATCAGAACCAAGTGCATCAAGTTGGGCAGCACATGCCGCGCCAGGATGTGCCGCGTGCTTACCCCAAAAGCCCGAGCAGCCTGCACGTATTCCAGCTCCCGCAGCTTCAGGGTTTCACCGCGCAACAGGCGACACAGGCTGGTCCAGCTGCTCATGCCCATGATCACGCACAGGGCCAGCAGACGTGCATCGCTACGCTCGGCCGCCGTGGCGAACCACTCCGGATGGGTGTCGATCAAGACCTGGATCATCAACACCGAAGCCGCAATCAGCAGCACACTGGGAATCGAGTTGAGCACGGTGTAGATGTACTGGATCACATCATCAACCCATCCGCCCAAATAACCCGCCATGACCCCCAGGGCGACGGCCAGGGGTAGCGTCACCAGGGTGGTGAGGGTGCCGATCAGCAGCGCCGTCCGTATGCTTTTCAGACTGAGATAGAGCACATCCTGCCCCACCTTGTCGGTACCGAAAACGTGATACCCAGTGGCCAGCGCAGCCAGAGGGCCGCCCACAAGGCACAAGGCCCCCAGCACCAACAACACGGCGCGCCAGTTAACACCGCCCCGGGCTCGCCAGATGGCACGCCATGCGACACCGAACGCAATCTTCCGGGCGCCCATCACACCCAGGGTGCACGCGAGGCTCAGCACGAGCCAAAGCCCGCCCCCCATCGCGAAACCCAAGCCAAGGCGCCCGGCCATGTCTCCCGCGTAATCAGCATCGGGATACGCCAAGTGGGCGCCCCCGTAGCGCAGGCGCGGAAACTCGCGCCGCTGCACTCCATCGGCGCCCTCCACCGTTTCCTTGCTGAACAAACGTATGGCCAGAGGCTCCGAGTAGGTTTTTTCGGTATGGATGCGCAGGGGCTCCAACAGGGCATCCAGCGCGCTATAGACCTCGGTGGAGAGCTGCACGGCCTGCCCGGGAGCGGCCGGCTTGAGCACCTGGCGGTAATGCAGGCTGTCCAGCAGCCCGATCAGCAAAAACACCAGCAACACGGTGAGCGCGGCCATGCCCAGGCCATTCGCCCCCACCCGGCGCCAGGCGGCGGCCACGGGTTCCGAATGCCGGGCGCGCCAGGCTGCCACCAGCACACAGCCCAGCAGGCCGAACAACAATCCATCGGTCCACAACACAAGCATCTGCATCATTCGAGCCTCACTCGGGGATCCGCGAGGGTGTAGGAGATATCGGTCAGGATCAGCCCCAGGATATAGAGCACCGAACCGATGAACACCATGGCCCGTACCACCGGAAAATCCTGGGCATTGATGGCATCAATGGTGTAACTCCCCAGGCCGGGAATGCCGAAAAAAGACTCCGAAATCAGACTCCCCATAAACAAGGTGGGAATCACCACCACCACCCCCGTGAGGATGGGAATCAGCGCATTACGCAACACATGCCGGAACAAAGCCTCCAGCTCCGACAAGCCCTTGGCCCGGGCCGTGCGCACGTAATCCCGCCCAGCCTCTTCGAGGAACAGGGTGCGATACCAACGGCTGCTGCCACCAATCCCGGAAATCACCCCAATCACCACCGGCAGCACCAGAAAGCGCAGACTGTCTTCCGCCTGATAGCCTGAAATGGGCACCAGATGCCAGACTTTTGAAACCAGCCACTGGCCACCGATGATGTAGAACAGACCCGACACCGACATCATCAGCACACACAGCACCAGCCCTCCCGTATCCAGATAACTTCCCCGAAAAAACACCAGCAACAAGGCAAACGACACCGTCACCCACAAGCCCAACACAAAGGTCGGCAAGGCCAGGGCCAGGGAAGGGCCCATGCGCTCCCGGATTTCGGTCACGATGTCGCGCCCGTCGTCAGCCCGCCCAAAATCCAGGGCGAACATGCGTACCGATTTATCAAAGAAGATGGTTCGGGTCAGCTTTTGGGCCCCTGCGGCATCTGCGTTGTAAAACAGGGGCTGGTCATACCCCCGCTCCACCTTCCAGCGCTGAATGGCTTCGGGGGTGACGCGCTTGGCGCCCAGCTGCATGCGGGCCATGTCATCGGGCGAATTCACCACGAAGAACAGCAAAAAGGTAAACAGGTTCACCCCGATCAGGATCAGGGGGGCATAGAGCAGACGGCGTATCAGATAGGCAAACATAGGCGTCTATCCTACTGGCCTGCGGGCCCCGGTGGAATCCCCCCGGGGAAAGCCCCCGCATTCCACGCCACTTCAGCTTGGGCGATTCGCGACGTTAATTGTTCCAACCTGAAGCTGGGCCCGTACCATGACCGACCTTTCGGCGCTACCCCCCTTTTTTCCTGCTCGCGCCATGCTCTTGCTGCATGGCGCAGAATTCCTGTCGCGGGAAAGGGATGTACGCGCCCTGTTCCGCACGACCGCGGAGTTTGCCACCCGCTATCTGGAGGGGCGCTTCGGGCTGCTCTTCTCGGTACGCTTTGTTCAGGCCGAGGCCTGCTGCGCCCTCATCGGCTGCTGCGTGGCCGATGGCACCGAAACCCACTGGGACGAGGTTACGGTTCCCCAGGGGCTGCTGCCCATGGACCAGCTACTCCAGGACTGCATGCGCACAGACCAGGGCTACACCCTGGAAAGCCTGGGCCAGGAATGGCGCCTCGCCTTTGCCATTGGCGAGTTCGGCGCCGCCCGCTGGGTGCTGGAAATCCACACCCCCCGCAAGCCCAGCCTACGTCGCTGCCAGGCCCTATCGCTCTTTCTGCGCTGCTTTGAAAATCAGCACCGCCAGTGGGAGCACACCAATCTGGACACCCTCACCCGGCTGCTCAACCGCAAGACCTTCGATGACGACTTTGATCGCCTGATCCTGGCCGCCGAAGCTGCCGAACAGGCCAACCGGGAAGCAGGTGACCGCAGAGACTCCAGCCACCACTTCCCGGCCCACCCCTGCTGGCTGGGGGTGGTCGACATCGATCATTTCAAACGTATCAATGACAACTACGGCCACCTGTTTGGCGACGAAGTGCTGCTTCGGGTGGCCGATTTGATGCGCCAGAGCTTTCGCAGCCAGGACAAATTGTTCCGTTTCGGGGGCGAGGAATTCGTCATCATGTTGCGCAACGTGCCCGAAGACAATGTGTGCGACACCTTCGATCGCTTCCGCCAGGCCGTTGAACACTACGACTTTCCCCAGGTCGGGCGCGTCACCTGCTCGGTGGGCTACTCCCGCATCGACCCCCAGATCGGCCCCGCCGAACTGCTCGGCCGGGCCGACGAAGCGCTCTATTTTTCCAAGGATCACGGCCGGAATCAGGTGAATGGTTTTGACGATCTGGTCATGTCTGGCCTGCTGCAGCTCAAGGCGCCCCCCGAAGTGGAAGTCAACGCAGCCGAAATGAATCAGGCCGACATCGACGAACTGTTCGGCTGAACTTCGGCTGAACTTCGGCTGAACAAAAACGAGCCCAGGGCAAGCTTTTGTCTCCCTCCGCCCCGTTTCCCCTCAAATGTGTCAAAATTCAGGGCTTTGCAGCATTTCATGGGCAGACCGGCCCGGACAATGCTCCCGATTTTGTTGACCAAAGAGCCCATCATGTCTGATCAGACCACTTCCACC
>JAJTBM010000256.1 GCA_021286885.1 Rhodocyclales bacterium | reverse complement strand
TTTCCTGGTGCAGGGTGGTGTTGGGGCGGGCCCGGGGGCGCGCCTGTCCCGGTCGTGGCCGGGTTTTCTGTTGTGTGCTGTTTTGAGTGTCGGGGTCGGGGCGGATGGGGTCCGGCACGACGCCCCCTGACAGGCCCGGTGAGGAGGATTCCAGCACTGGTGCAACCGGACTCCCACGCAATTGGTTTCTCCCTCCGCGTGCATGGGGCATCCCGGGCCTGTAGGCTGGACACGGGCCTGTCAGGGGGCGCCGGCCAGACGACCTGGCACCCGAATGCGTTGCAGACCGTGTCTGTGCGCCTTTCGCAAAGTCTTGTTACTTCCAGAAACGCACGACCCATGTTAGAAAGCGGCCTTCGTGCAGCGTGTGGTGCAGGCGCCGAACTTTCCGGGTGGGCTTTGGGTTTGTGGTGACTCCGGCGAGTCTGGTTTGTAACTTGATGTTTATAAAAAGCTTTGTGTTGCGATAAGGCTGCGTGACAGGTTTGTGTCTGAAGCGCAGGGCGCATTGTGGAGTTGCATGCCAGCAAGTGCAATCGCTGGATTTTCAGTATGTAGTGCGATTTTGGAACTAAGTAGGCCAATAAATCATGAATAAACCTACGGAGCAGAATTGATGCGCCGCAAAATTCCCGGGACGGATCTGCTCATCGCGTTTGAAACCGCCGCCCGTTACCAGAGCTTTACCCGGGCCGCCAAGGAGCTGTGCCTGACCCAGAGCGCCGTGTGCCGCCAGATTGGGGCACTGGAGGAGTTTTTGAATGTGCGTTTGTTCAACCGGATCAAGAAGCGCGTCTGCCTGTCGGAGGCCGGGGAGGCCTACGCCAAGCAGGTGCGGGATTATCTGAACCGGATGGAACACGACACCTTGGCCTTGATGGCCCACGGGGGCGGCGGCGGGGTGCTGGAGTTGGCGGTGATCCCCACCTTTGCCACCCGCTGGCTGATCCCGCGCCTCAAGGATTTTCATGCCAATTTTCCGGGCATCACCTTGAACCTGACGACCCGGGCCGAGCCTTTCATGTTTGGGGACACGCCCTTCGATGCGGCCATTCATTTTGGCGACTCCATCTGGCCGGGGGCGATGACCGAGTATCTGTTTGGCGAGGAGCTGGTGCCGGTGTGCAGCCCGGCCCTGGTGGCGGGGCGCGGCCCCCTGGTGCCCGAGGATCTGGCGCGCTTGCCGCTCCTGCACCAGTCGGCCCGGCCTGAGGCCTGGAAAGAGTTTTTCGGAGAAAACGGGGTGACGGGGATCAACGCCATGGGCGGGCCCCGCTATGAGTTGTTCTCGATGCTGGTGGAGGCGGCCAAGGTGAGCCTGGGGGTGGCCTTGATGCCGCGCTTCTTTGTGATGCCCGAGCTTTCGTCGGGGGAGTTGATCCAGCTATGTGGCGCCAGCCTGCACAGCCAGTACAGCTATTACCTGGTGTATCCCGAAAACAAGGTGGGCTCGGCATCGCTGCAGATTTTCTGCCAGTGGCTGCACGAGCAGGCGGAGGCCTTCCGCCAGGCCTCCCAGCTGGATTCAGGCCCCGCCCGCCCCCTTCCAGCCCCAGGCGATGATGCCCATGCCCAGGAGCGCGACCAGGGCGCCGAGCAGGTCGTAAATGCTGGGGCGAATGCCATCCACCACCCATAGCCAGAGCACGGCGGTAGCCACATACACGCCCCCGTAGGCTGCATACACCCGCCCCGAGGCTGCCGGGTGCAGGCTGAGCAGCCAGACAAAGGCGAGCAGGGCGCCCGTGGCGGGCACCAGCACCCAGGGGCCGGCCTTGCCCTTCATCCACAGCCAGGGCAGAAAGCAGCCCAGCAGCTCCATGAGGGCGGTGACAAAGAACAGGGCGGCGGTGCTGAGTAGCTGCATCGACATCTGCATGGTGGAGCGGCGGCGGCCTTATTTGCCGGTGTTGATGAGGGGTGTCACCCCCATGCCGGCGGGCACTACGACGGTGTTGGTGTTGCCCTTTTCGGCAAACTTGAGCAGGGCCAGGTTGGCCTCGTGCTGCAGGTATTCCCGGGTGAGGGAGCCGGCGATGATGCGGTTGGCTTCGGAGATGCCCCGGGCTTCGGTCACCTTGATGTCGGCCTCTTTTTTGGCGATTTCGGTCTGCACCTGCATGGCTTCCAGCTTTTTCTGGTTGGCCACCGCCTGCTGGATGGATTGTTCGATGGATGGGTCGGTCTGCACCGAGCGGATCACCACCCGGGAGATCGAAAACACGCCCTTGTCGGTGCGATCCAGTTCCTCCTGGATCTTGCGCGCAATGGCGGTGCCCAGCTGGTCGCGCTGGGTGTGGATCAGCAGGGAGTCGAGGCGGGCGATTTCTTCGTAACAGGCATTCCGGGCGATGCGCCAGATCAGCTCATAGGCCGGCATGAAATAGCCGTCCGGGTGGCGGGCGGATTGGGACGCGTATTTGGCTGACAGCTCGGCAATGGATCCCGGGTTGGCCCGGTAGTAGATGGACACGTCCATGTCCCGCAGGGACAGATTATCTTTGGCCTTGGGGGTGAGGTCGGAGATGTCGATCACGATGTCCTTGGCCGAAAACTCCTGCACCGTGCTGATGAGGGGGAGCTTGAAATACACCCCGGGTTCGATTTCATCCTTGGACAGGATGCCCAGGGTGGTCTTGATCCCCACATTGCCGGTCTGGATGGTGCCGGCGGTGGAGGTGATGAGCAGCAGCCCTGCTACCAGCGCGGCAGGAATCAGGATGCGTGAGACAGGAATCATCAAGTGGGCTCCGGGCATGAACGCAAAGATACGGAAAATACGAGAAGAATGCCGTGCAGCCTGCTTATATCATCTTCATCCGCCCCCGGGTGTTAAACCCGGAGGCGGCAGGTCGCTTGATGTGTGTCGGGTGGCAAAGAGCGAATTAGCGGCGGGTGACGATCTGGTCGTACACGCCGCCGTCGGAGAAATGAAGCTTCTGGGCCTTCTCCCAGCCGCCCAGGGCGTCTTCCACGCTGAAGGTCTTGACCTTGGGGAACTGGCTGGCGTATTTGCGCAGGATGGATTCATCCCGGGGCCGGAAGTGGTGGCGGGCGATGATCTCCTGGGCCGCCGGCGTGTACAGGAAGTTGAGATAGGCCTCGGCCTGGCGGCGGGTGCCGCGCTTGTCCACCACCTTGCCCACCACCGCCACGGGCGGGGAGGCTTCGACCGAAACCGACGGATACACCACATCGAACTTGTCGCCGCCCACTTCCTGGTCGATCAGGATGGCCTCGTTTTCAAAGGTGATCAACACATCCCCCATGTCCCGTTGGGTGAAGGTCGTGGTGGCGCCTCGGCCCCCCCCATCCAGCACCGGTACCCGGGCAAACAGCTTGCTCACGTAATCCCGAGCGCCGGCCTCGGTGCCGGATTTCTGCAGCCCGTATACCCAGGCGGCCAGATAGGTGTAGCGGCCATTGCCGGAGGTCTTGGGATTGGGAATGATGACCTCCACCCCGGGCTTGAGCAGATCAGCCCAATCCTTGATGCCCTTGGGGTTGCCTTTGCGCACCAGGAAGATGGTCGTGGTGGTGTAGGGCGTCGCGTTGTGGGGGAAGGCCTTGCGCCAGTCGGCGGCCACCAGCCCGCCCTTGGCCAGGGCATCCACATCGGGGGGCTGGTTCATGGTGATCACATCCGCATCCAGCCCGGCCAGCACCGACTGAACCTGCTTGGTGGAGCCGCCATTGGATTGCTTGATGGCCAGCTTCTCACCCGCGCTTTTTTGCCATTGGGCCACAAAGGCCGGGTTCAGATCCTTGTACAGCTCCCGGGTGACATCGTAGGAAACATTCAGCAGGGTGGTGTCGGCCCGTACCCAGCCGGGGGCCGCCAGGCTCAGGCTGGCGAGCAGCGCGCCCAGCAAGCGGCGGGGGGTGTGGGCGGGTTTGAAAGTGAAAAACATGGCCAGTCTCCGAAAATAGGGGGTGGCCAGGAGTCTAGGCGGTCGCGCAGCGGGCCCAAATACAGAATGCTGATAAGCATTTATATCGAGCCCGCCGGTCAGGGCGTGGAGCGCTGAGGCTTAGGGGCGAACGAAGGCCCGAATGCCATGCACGTGCATTTTGTAGGGGATTGGCGTCCTAGACTGCCCATTTGGGAGCTTCTCATGGGACTGGGCCGAGAGGATCAGGTAATAGTGGTGGGTGTAGGCAATGGGCGGGATCAAATCCCCGCCCGCCGACATTTGGGCGACACCGTCTAGCCACCAGGTCACTTTGCGTGCATTTGGATCGTAGCTCAGGCCGAAGGTGTGGGACCGGGATCGATCCAGCCACTCCATAGTTGTGCCATCATTTTTATTCATTAGACGGGGCGTATGGTTACTGTTCTGGACCTTGTTGTAGCTAGGCTGGCCCAAAGGAGCCCAGATCCCGGACCAATTGATTAAAGCCCCGTGTATTTTATCGCCTGCTACCTTATCCTGGGCTACTAGGCCATCTACTTCTGCAGCCGTATAGGCATGTTTCCAGAAGCCTCCTTCATCCACGTCCAGTTCCATCCAGCGTTCGTATTTGTCTGGATCGCTGGCCAGGTGGTCGTCCTGAGTGCTGTTGTGCTCAGCAGGCATGAGCCAGACTGCAGGCCAGTGATCAGCATTGTTCTCAGCACTGCTGTAGTTGTTGCTATAACTCAGCCCGACTTGGAATTCCACATAAAAGGCCTTGCTGGCGTCCAGCAGCGGGAGGGTGCCCGCCACAATCTTGCCTCCCGGCAGGGCTCGGGCTGTTGCCAGATCGCCCCCCAGGTTAATGGCTAGGCTGCCATTTGTATCATTTGTGTAGTACACGGCTGGATCTACGACTGTTGTTTTGTACCAAAGACCGTTGTACAGCGGAGCGCTCAGGTTGTTGTTTGATGCAAT
>JAJTBM010000255.1 GCA_021286885.1 Rhodocyclales bacterium | reverse complement strand
AACCGTTGGGTGATCCCGTCAGGAGATACCCGGCCTTGCTCCCGGTCTTGCTGACACCGCCTCCGACAGCGGCACCGACGAATCCGCCGACGGCCCCTGCCAGAAGCGGGATCAGCGCGGCTGCGAGACCGCCCGTGGCGACACAGGCAGCAGCCGCGGCAGCAACGGCTACCCCAACTACAACCCCCGCGACAATACCCGCCAAGGCACCTCCAAAAGCATGGGCATGCCAGACTTCGTGATCCACGTGAGCAGGCCGGCGGCCTCGTCCGGCAACTCTCGTCATGCCGAAATCAGCCAGACGGTCTGCCACCCATTCGTCAGCGCCGATGGCGGTGGCAAATGCCGCTCCAAGCATGGCCCCGGCGACCGGCGCAACCAGCCGGCTGGCAACACATTTCACGGCGGTACCTGCGGCAAGCTCGGCGCCTATCCCATAGGCGAGCAAACCATATGAAGCAACGTGACCAGTGGTAGCGATTCCGTTGACGACTTCGGCATTACCCTCTCGTTGGGCCAATGCATCAAGTTTGGCCTGGCTCGAGGGTTCGGGGGCGGAGGTACTCATCGGTTTGTGTAATCGGAGGCCGGGTCAGACAAAGGTGAAGCCGAGGAAGGCTTCCTTGACCTGGGCGCGCACTTCGTCCGGATAACGCCCGGGGCTGGTGCTGGTCAGACTCAGGATGCAAGGCTGGTCATTGATCACCAGGACGCTCTGGAATATCGGTGTGTTCTCGTTTTTCCAGCTGATCTCCAGGAAACGAGCCGGTCGTTCGGCCAGCACAAGGGCTTCCTCATGTTCCAGGACGAAACCCTTGAGCGTGGTACGGAATTTCTTCATCTGTACCGCCATGTAATCGTCGAACTCCGTGCCATAGGGCAGCTCGTCGCGGCTGATGACGATGTTGAATCCTGGCACCTCAGACAAGGCGGGCAGCAGGGCGTTGTAGCTCCGGTCACTCCATTGCCCAGGCAGCACCAGGGTGCCTTCGTTGATGCGGTATTCCATGAGGCTGATTCCTTGTTATTTATTCTGGGTCTTTGACGTTGGGATTGATGTCCACATGGGTGGGCCCATTGATCAGGATGGTGCCGTCACTATTCATGACGATGGTGCTGCCCCCCACCTCAAAAATGATCTGTGTTGCAGCACGCAGGGTTATCTTTCCCTGCTTGGATTCGATCAGGATGTCTCCCGGCAAACCCTCCCCTGTGGGTGTCTGCCCTGTGGTGGTGATGGTGGTGTTGCCACCGATGGTTTCCGTATGCGTCCCACCTACGGTCTGGCTACGGTTGTTGCCGATGCTGGTGGACTCGTCATGCTCCACTTCGATGCGCTGGTTGCGCTCCGCATGCAGCCAGACCTCCTCCTGCCCCTTCTTGTCCTCGAAACGCAGGGCATTGGCGTTCTCATACCCCCCGCCCTTGCTCGACCGGCTCAGGATCCCCGTCTGGGTCTGGTTGCCCGGCAGTTCCCAGGGCGGCATGTTCGCTTCGTTGTACACACGCCCCGTGATGATCGGCAGGTCCGGGTTCCCGTCCAGCCATTGCACCAGCACTTCCTGCCCTATCCGCGGCACGCTCATGGCGCCGAAGTTGCTCCCCGCCCAGGTGCTCGCCACCCGCACCCAGCAGGAGCTCTTGTCGTCGTATTTCCCTTCCCGGTCCCAGTGAAACTGCACTTTCACCCGGCCGTATTTGTCGCTGTAGATCTCTTCTCCCGGCGGGCCTACCACGATGGCGCTCTGGATGCCGTAGATCTTCGGTTGCTGGCTGTTGTGCCCCACCCCCGCCCGGAACGGGATCAGCTTGCGGATCACCGTCGCCCGGTTGTGGTACACCGCTTCGCCCCCCACTTCCTGCAGGTAGTTGTTGTCTCCGTGGTGCAGGGTTTCCAGGATCAGGAAGCGCCGGTCCGCCGCGTCCTTCTTGTTGTGTTCGAAGTGCCCGGAGAGTTCGAAGCACCGCCCCGGCTGCAGCTGCCGGCAGTTGCAGCCCAGCAGGAATTCCTTGCCCAGCAGTTCGATTTCTTCCATCTGCCGGGTCGCCAGCCGGTTGCCCTGCCCCAGGTCCACAAAGCCGAAGGCCCCCGAGTATTTGTAGATTTCGTGGTCTTTCACCTGCCCCTGGCGGTTGTGGGTCTCCGTGCTGGCGTGCATGGGCTTGGGCTGCTTGAAGTCGAAGCTGGACAGGGACACTTTCCCCGAGACCACCCGCCGCACCGGCGACCAGTCGGTGATGGAGTCGTGCTCCAGCACCGTGCTGTCGTTGTGGAAGCGCACGATGGGGCCGTCGTCGATGTCCGGCGCCAGCCTCGAGTCGTCGTGGATGATCAGCGTGTGGCTGTTACGGCTGTGCTCGTACCAGTAGAACCACCCTTCTTCTTCCATCCGGCGGTGCAGGTAGTTGTAGTCCGTCTCGTCCCACTGGACCCGGAAGGTGTGGGTCTTGCCCCCCGCGGTCCGGAATTCCGCCTTCTGTTCCGCGTAGTCCCCGAAGATCTTTTCCAGGGCCTGCCGGGTCGTCTTTTCGTGAAAGATGTAGTTGTTCTGCCGCCGCTGCAGGAACGCCGTCCAGGGCCGCAGGGTCATCGCGTAATAGGCCAGTCCCCCGTCCGTGCGCAGCAGGCTGAAGTCGAAGACGTGACCGTTGAAGTACCGGGGCCCGCCGCTGGCTCGCTTCAGTTCCACCGTCACCATCTTGCCCATCACGTCCTTGAGCTCCACCCGCGCGTCGTCGCTGATCAGCTCCAGGGTGTAGGTGAAGTCGCTCGACAGGCTTTCCGTCCCGTCAAAACGGTTCAGGAGCAAGCGCGCCGACGGGCCGTCTTCCTTGGGGAAATAGACCTTCATCAAGCGCGTGTCCTGACGCAGGGTCAGCCGCTCGAAGATTTCCTGCTCCAGCATGTGACGACTCCGGATGATATGTACGGGTAGGGAGGCCGGCACCCGGGCAGAGTGCCAGAACAATAAAAATGGCATATGCTATTGGAGTCCATGCTTATCTGTCCAGCATTACAAAAGTCATAGCAAATACCCAGCAAAACACTTAATTCATTAATAAACAAAGCACTAGCAACAACACCAACACCCAGCCCATACCCCACGAAAGACATAAACACCTCATTCTTGCCGCGCGAGAAAAGCCCAGCCATCAAAAACCATCCCCCCGGAATACAGCCATGCCCACCGAAGCCCAGCGGATAGCCCTGCGCCAGGCCACCAGACTCAACTTCGAATTCATCACTTACCAGCGGGAAACCCGCCTGTCCCGCCTGCATTCGAGCACGGCCCAGAGCTGCCCGGCCGGCTGGGACGCGGGAATGGAAACCCTGGACGGGGAATTCGACCTGGATGATCCCCTGGCCCTGCAGTTGATCCGGCAACTGCAGGTGCAGCAGCCGCAACAGCTGGCGCAGCATTCCTGGCTGGGGGAGTACTTGCTGGGCCAGTGGGGCGGCGCGGGCCTGGGTTCGGAACTGACGGGCGCAGCCCTGGGGCCCGGCAACATCCTCGGCAATTCCACCACCCTGGCCCAGGCGGGCGATGTCTTCGCCCAGGAGATCAGGAACAAGGCCCGCCTGCAGGCGGGCGCCCGCCAGGTGGCGGCAGGCACGGCCCAGAGCGTGCGCATCAGCCCCCACATGGAGCTGTACAACGCCAACAAGGGCAAGGGGCGACCCCGGGTGCGCCTGCGGGTGAAAGGCCTGCCCCTGCAAACCCTGACCCCCATCCGCCCGGCTGCCGACTGGCGCCCGGGAGCCAGGGGCTCCGCCCATTCCACCGCCTGGCGCAACACCTCGCCCCAGGACCTGCGCCGGGCCGGCACCGTGGCCGCTACAGACTCCATGAGCCGGCGCTTCGGCTGGGCCACGGGCAAGGTCGGCACCGGCATCCTCACCTTCGCGCCAACCCTGGCCCTGGATACCTACAACAACATCCAGTTCGAGGTGGATGCCCAGGGCCAGCGCCACATCGCCGGCTTCAAGGGACGCAACTTCGTGGCCGACTCGGCCAAGAACCAGCTGGGCAATGCTGCCGGCCTGGCGGCCGGTATCGGCATCGCCCGAGGAGTGGGGTTCGCGGCCGCCCAGGGGATAGGGGTGGCCCTGGCCCTGAGCGGCTGGCCGGTGATCCTGCTGGGGCTTGGCGTTGGCATCCTGGTTCAGGCCGTCTGGAGCAACAGCGATACGGCCAAGGACCTTCAAGCCGCTCTCCAGTAACCCCCCGCGAATGCCGGGCGGCTGGCGACACTTTCCCTACGCTGAAAGAACCGCAGAACAGGGCTTCAACACGCCTGAAATTCCCCTGGTTCACCCATGAAAACAAGGACTAATGAAGCACTCCCCTTTCAGCTCAGGCATATGGCGCTGACCTACCTCGGGATGGGCATCACGATTCCCTTTGCTGCCCTCGCTCCCTACGGCATCGAGCCGGGAATCTGGGCCTACACTGCCTTTGCTGCGGCTGCCGGGATGTTCGGGGCCTGGGAACAATACCGTTCGCGCCAGGGCACCCTGAGCTCCATGGGCGGGAACATATGGGTCACCCTGCTCGTGCTTTCCATTGTCCTGGGCTGCATCGGCGCCTGTTTCTCCATCCTCATGGGAGCAGCAGAACTGGCCATCCGGGTGGCCCTGTACAGCCTCGTGGGCATGGCTCTGGCGGGCCTGATCGGGGTCCGGAACGGGCGCCTCGCCATGAGTGCCAATCCGGAAGCCTGGCTCCAGCAGAGGGTGGATCTAAAGCAGCAGCTGCTTAAGCACGCTCCACCTCCTCCAGTGAGCACCTGGCAAAAGCTGCTCATTCCCCTTGGGATTGGTGGCGCAGCAGTAGTCGAGGCCTTGGGCGTCGGGCGTTTCTCCCTGCTGCTTCTGCTGCTACCGCTCTTGCTGGCCATCGCCACCTTCACCAT
>JAJTBM010000254.1 GCA_021286885.1 Rhodocyclales bacterium | reverse complement strand
GCGCTGGTGTTTGGCCTCGCCCTCTCGGTGGCGGGCACGGTGGTACTGCTGCGCGCCCTGGAGGCCCGGGAACAGCTGGGCTCCAGCGAAGGGCGCATCGCCATCGGCTGGCTGGTGGTGGAAGACCTGGCCATGGTGCTGGTGCTGGTGCTGCTCCCGGCCCTCGCCCCGCTGCTCAGTGGCGAAGGCAACGGCGCGGGGGCCAGTGCCATTCTCACCGGGCTGGGGATCACCCTGGCCAAGGTGGTGGCCTTCATCGCCCTGATGCTGGTGGGTGGGCGCAAAGCCCTCCCCTGGCTTCTGTGGCAGCTGGCGCGCAGCCACTCCCGGGAGTTGTTCACCCTCGGGGTAATCGCCAGCGCCCTGGGCATTGCCTTCGGGGCGGCAGCCCTGTTCGATGTCTCTTTTGCCCTGGGCGCCTTCTTTGCCGGGATGATGATGCGGGAATCCGAGTTCAGCCACCGGGCTGCCGACGAAACCCTGCCCCTGCGCGAAGCTTTCTCGGTGCTGTTCTTTGTATCGGTGGGGATGCTGTTCGATCCGCGCATTTTGCTGGAAGCCCCCTGGCAGGTGCTGCTCACCTTGCTGGTGATCCTGGTAGGCAAGACCATCGCCGCGATTGCCCTGGTGCTGGCCTTCCGCTACCCCCTGGGCACAGCCCTCACGGTGGGCGCGGGACTGGCGCAGATCGGGGAGTTTTCCTTCATCCTCGCAAGCTTGGGCCAGAGCCTGGGCCTGCTCACGCCCGAGGGCCAGCAGCTGATTCTGGCCGGGGCCCTGCTTTCCATCGTAGGCAACACCGCCCTATTTGCGCTACTCGAACCTGCCCGCCAATGGATCCTGGCCCGCTCGGCCCTCGCCCGGCGGCTGGACGCCCGGGATGCCCCCCTCAACAGCCTGCCCCAAGATACCCCCACCGAGCAGCTCCAGGGCCATGTGGTCGTGGTGGGCCACGGCAAGATCGGCAATGCTCTCACCGCCGTGCTGGATCAATACGGGGCCCCCTGGGTCGCCCTGGATCTGAGCCGGGACAAGGTGGATGCCCTGCGCCAGGCGGGCAAGGCGGCGGTGGCGGGCGACGGGGCCGACCCCATGGCCCTCGTCCAGGCCCACGTGGCCCGGGCCGGGATGCTCATCATCACCCCCACCGATCCGGTGGCCGCACGCCATATGCTGGACTGCGCACGCCAACTCAACCCCGGCATCCACTGCCTGATTCACACCGACAGCGAAACCAGTGCCGCCGCCCTCGCCCCCCTGGGCGAAGTGTTCGTGGCGCGCCAGGCCCTCATCAACGCCATGGGCCAGCGTCTGGGCGGGCTGCTGGGGCATCGGGTACAGGCACTCAGGCACTGAACGCGCGCCTCGAAACGCGCAATCATAAAAAAATCCCCCGCAGCCAAAACGGCAGCAGGGGATCAAAACTCCGGCGGGACGGATCTGGGGAAGACAAAGAGAGAACCCAGATCCGGGTATTGCGGGAGGAGAGGAGCCCGCCGGGAGGGAAACGTGAATCAGGTCAATTTGATCAAGGCGCTGCCGCTCAGCCCTGGCGCGCCTGGGCCGACATGCGTACCGGCGCGTTGCTCGCCCCAAAGCCCTTGTAAGCCCCTTGGCGCTGGACGATCTCAAAGAAGAAGCGATCCACAAAAGTCGCCGTATAGCAGTGGAAGAAAGCGCCTCCCGGCCCTTCGTCGTAGAGCACGCCCAGGGCCTGCATGCGGGCCAGCAGGGCCGGCGCCAGCTCAAAGCGGGCGGGCAGATCCTGGTAATAATTGGCGGGCACTTCCAGCAGCCGCACCCCGGCCTTGCGCAGGGTTTCCACGGTGGCGAAGATGTCGTCGGTCGACAAAGCGATGTGATGCACCCCGCCCCCCTGCAGCGTCTCGGCAGTGCGCCCGGTGAGAGTGCTGCGGCTGTGGGACACATTCAGCGCCACCCGCAGGGATTGATCCCGATTCACCATCGCGCAGCTGCGCACCAGCCCGTTAGGGTCGGCCAGCTCCAGGCTTTCCTGGGGTTCCAGCCCCAGCACCAGCCGGTTAAACAGCACGCCCGTATCAAAATGCTCAAAGGGGTAGGCCTGGGCCAGGTGATCCACGCCCTTGATGCCCGCCCGGCTGCGCCCCTTCTTGGCCGGGTCGATCACAAAATCGGTTTCCAGAAAGCCCCGTTCCTCCAGGGCCTGGGAGACAAAGTAAAGCACGCTCTCATCCACCGAACGCAGGGCCGGGATGATGGCCTCGTTGGGCCCCACCCGCCCGGCGTAGCGCGGCACATGGAAGGCTACGCCCCGGTTCACCGCCCGCTGGCCATCATCGGTGGCCAGCCCTAAGGCGCAGATCGAGGGGCCCCGACGCTGGAAGTATTCACTCGCAAACGAGCCCGGCTCAGCATTCAGCACCAGGCGCACGTCCCCTTGCTGATAAAGCTGGGCCTGCTTGGTGCGGTGGGGGCCCATCGCATCAAAACCCAGGCTCTCCAGGGCCTGCCCCAGGGCTGCGCCGCTGGGGCCATCCACCGCAAACTCGATGAAGGACACGCCCTTGATCTCGGGGGCGGCGGGCGGATTAAACAGTTCCACATGCTCCAGCAGGCTGGCGGCAGCGGCATCGCTTTCTGCCCCGGTGCCTGCCTCGGCCCGCTGACTGAGGCGGGCGCGTACCTGCTCTTCCAGATACAGCAGGGAAGCCAACGCATCCTGGGTGGTGCGCCGGTTGGGCGCGGCGCGGAACACATCGTTGAACACCTCCAGCGACAGGGGCCCCGGGTAGCCGGCCTTGAGCACGTGCTCCATGAAGCCCACCAGATCAAAGGTGCCCTGGCCCGGGAAGCAGCGGTAGTGGCGGCTCCACTGGAGCACGTCCATCACCATCCGGGGCGCGTCGGCCAGCTGTAGGAAGAACAGCTTGTCGGCTGGAATCTGCTCGATGCCCGCCGGATCGTCCCCCCGCGACAAAATGTGGAAGCTGTCCAGGCAGATCCCCAGATGGGGGTGGTCGGCCTGCTTCACGATCTCCCAGGAATGCCCGTAGCGATTCACATGGCTGCCCCAGGCCAGGGCTTCATACGCTAGGCGCAGGCCCCGCTGGGCGGCCCGTTCGGCCATCTCGCGCAGCTGGGCGGCCATCAGCGCATCGTCGCGGATCACATCCGGCTGCACGTTGGAACACACCAGCAACATGGTGGCGCCCAGCTCGGCCATCAGATCAAACTTGCGCTCGGCCCGATCCAGGTTGCGCTTGAACTGGGCATCGCCCACGCCGTCCATGTCCCGGAAAGGCTGGTACAGATCAATCCCCAGCCCCAGATCGGCGCAGCGCTGGCGGATTTCACGGGGGGACATGCGGCTGTAGATCAGATCGTTCTCGAAGATTTCCACCGCGTCAAAACGCGCACGGGCAATGGATTCGAGCTTTTCTTCAAGGGTGCCGCTGATGCACACCGTAGCGATGGAACGACGCATCACGAGTCTCCGCCGGGGTCGGGTATTTTTAGGATGTTGAGGGGGATGGGGGATCCCAACAGGCCCCCCGATATGGCTGGGCATCTTAGGCAGCGCCCCGCCCCCTCACCATTGCTCGCCCTGGCATTAAGCGCGATAATCGCACGCCGATAGCTAACAATCGCACGCTTTCACCCCACCCGCCGCTACAGACGCCCCCACGGAGACCCCCCCATGACCGACGAAGCCGAAGACAACGTGCCCCAAAACGCGCCCCAAGAATCCGGCCTGGACCGGCGCGACTGGATCGCCGGCCTGGAAAAGGGGCTGCGCATCATCGAAGCCTTCAGCGACTCCCACCCGCGCCTCACCCCCTCCACCGCCGCCCGCCGTACCGGCATCACCCGCACCGCAGCGCGCCGCTACCTGCTCACCCTCCAGCATCTCGGGTATCTGCAAAGCGACGGCACGCATTTTTGGCTGACGCCGCGCATCCTGCGCCTGGGCTGGTCTTACTTTGACTCGGCCAAGGTGCCCCGCGCCGTCCAGCCCTTCCTCCAGCGCATGAGCATCGAGCTGGGCGGGGCCACCTTCTTTGCAGTGCTGGATGAAGACGAGGTGATTTTTGTGGCCCGCAACGGCACCAGCCGGGTTCAAAGCCAAGGCTTCGTGCTCGGCGCCCGGGTCGCCGCCAATCTGGCCTCGGCGGGCATCGCACTGCTTTCGTGCAAGCCCCCCGAAGAAGTGGATCGCTGGCTCACGGGCCGCCGCTTCATCCCCTACACCCCCCACACCATTACCCAGCCAGACGAGCTGCGCAGCATCATCAGCAAGGCCCGCCAGAACGGCTACTGCATCCTCGAACAACAACTCGAACAAGACCGACGCGGCATCGCCGTGCCGGTGCGCACCCGCAGCGGGGAGGTGGCTGGCGCCATCAGCATCAGCCTGCCCATCGGCAACGAAAGCACCCAGCAAGCCCTCACCCGCGCCCTGCCGGTGCTACGGGAGGCGGAGCACGCCTTGCTGGCGTTGTTGTGAGAGCACGCCCCGCCTCCCCTGCTTCCATCACCCCTCCAGCGCCGCCACCGCCGCCCGCAGCCCCAGCAGATAGCTGTTCACCCCAAAGCCACAAATCTGGCCCTTCACGACGTCGGCAAACACCGAAACGTGGCGGAAGGGCTCGCGGGCATGGACGTTGGACATGTGCAGCTCCACCACCGGGCAGGTGAGGATGGCGAGCGCGTCGCGGATGCCGTAGCTGTAGTGGGTCCAGGCGCCGGCGTTGATCAGCACCCCATCCACGCCCTCGGTGAAGGCCTGGTGGATGCGCAGGCACATCTCGCCTTCGTGGTTGGTCTGGTAGCACTCCACCGCCACCCCGAGTTCAGCACCCAGAGCCAGGAGGCGAGCATCGATTTCTTCAAGGGTGATGGTGCCGTACTGCACCGGGTCGCGCTTGCCGAACATGTTGAGGTTGA
>JAJTBM010000001.1 GCA_021286885.1 Rhodocyclales bacterium | reverse complement strand
ATCTTTACTGATTTTTACTTCACCCGCAAAAAAGATCGATGAATACAAGAAAAATAACAAGGAGGTGTTGGAGCGCCAGAGATAATCCTCGAACAGGCAAATGGCCGCAAAAAACACCATGAACGCCACCCGCACCTGATCCATCCCATCCCCACGCCGCCGCCATGCTGCGGGCGGGCACAAGGCCAACAGCAGCAGGATGCCCCCCGGAATCCCCAGCGAAGTCAGGATGAACAGATACTGATTATGAGGGTTGTCCGTCGCCCCCCAATCCGGCGTATAACGGGCGTTGAGCCGGGCGTATTCTTGGGTGAAATCGCCAGTCCCCACGCCAGTGAAGGGATGCTCGGCCACCATCCGGATCGAGTTGGCGTAAAAGGTGAGACGCAAGCCGGTGGAGGTATTCTTCATCTCCTGATAGTGGCTGACTTCGGTGATGGCGATGTCCACCCGCTCCCGGAAATACCCGTTGCCCTGGTAGGCCACCGTGAGCGCCCCAACCACGGCCAAGCCTGCCAGTACAGCGGCCCGTAAGGGATGACGGGCAAAACGCTGGAACACCAGCAAGCCCAGCAGGATCAGAAAAACCAACTGCCCCGCACGCCCGCCCGAGAACATCAGGTTGCCCAGGGTCAGCAGCGCAAACGCCCCATACCCCAGCCGCACGCGCCAGGTCTTGGCACGCCAGCAGCGATCCAGCAGCAGATAGCCCGCCCAGGCCAGCATGGGGGAATACAGGATGTGATCGACAAACGGGGCGGTATCATCCGGATCCTTGCGCACCCGAGGGCCGGCAGGCCAGTCGGAAAACACATGCATCTGGAACCAGTTGTAATAGGCCAGCACCTCGCACACCAGCATGCCCGCCAGAAACACGCTGATGCAGCGCAGGGGCGACACCCGACGCCCCACGCTCAGCAGCAGGGGTGAGACGGCAAACAGAAAATACCGCCCCAGGGCTCGCTTGCCTTCGTGGACATCCTCGGTCCAGGCCATGCCCAACAGCAGGTAGGCGTATAAAGCCAGGAAAATCCAGAACCGGCTGTCTTGGCGCAGCTCGGCCCATTTGCGGGCAAAGTCACCTTCGACGCACCACAGGGCCAGGATCAGCAGTGTTATTGAATACGCCGGCGCCACATGGTTAGGCAGAAAAAAGAACAGGGCCGGGAACAGCAGCACACAGGCCTGTCCGGCCCGGGCCCGCCAGGCCGACAGGGCGGATGTGGTCATCCCAGCTCCACCCCGCAGGCTTCAAACGCAGTTTTCATGTTTTGTTTTTCGGCTTCGGATTTAAAGATGATGCGATCCCAGCCAAAGGCCCGCACCCGGGTCTGGGGCCCGTAGATCTGACGCGCAAACAGCAGCGCGGAGGAACGCACGCCAACCACCGCATCCAGGGGCGTGTGGGCCATCCAGATTTCGAGGGGTTCGTTCAGGTTGAGCGGGAAGTAACCGGACTGGCGCATTTCCTGGCCCGGATCTTTGGGGTGGGGCTTGTAGAAAACCTGGGTGATGCCCTCGGACGCCAGCCAGCTGCGGATCTCGGCATCCACCGCGTTGCGGTCCCCGGTCTTCATCAGCCCGGCCCCCACCAGGGGCTGGCCGATCACCAGGGCGCGCTTCTCGCCATTGGTGCTGTTGGCGCCGGGGGGCACTGAATCGATCAGAGGCGGCAGCACCACCACTTTTTCGGGCGGATATTCGTGGGGGAGGCCGGGCAGGACGTAAATGCGATCACAGAAAGGTGCATCGGAGCCGATCCGGTCGCCGCTGAAGCACCAGTAATCCAGCTCGGGAGCCACCAGCCGGCGCAGTTTGCGGAAATACTGGATCACCCGCTTACCCAGGCTGAGGGGATAGCGCCGCACGCTGATGATCCCATCCGGCAGAATGCGGGCATGGATTTCCCGGGCGCCACACAAGCGGGGCAGGCCGCGCAGGAAGTAGTTGATCGCCTCGGTATCGAATACCGCGCTGTGGATGTGGATCTCGTCGCAGGGGCCCACTAGCTGGGCCACATCGTGGATGTTGGCGCGCAGGCGTTTGAGCCGACCAAAGCGCCCGGGCATGGGCTCCCAGCGGGGCCAGGGCATATATGCCGCTGCGCTCCACTCGGATTCGCGCACGATGGGGGTCACGCCCCGCTTGTACCAGATCAGGACCTGCCGGGTACCGGCCTCGTGCCGCTCGGCAATACGCCGCGCCGCCAGGTATTGCAGCGGGGATGCAACAAAATACAGGGCCACGGTCTGGGACATGGCTCAAGCCTCCGTTTCATTGATCACCTGCTCACCGCTGTGCAGCAGGCGCGCATAGGCCCCATTCCGGGCCAGCAATTCGTCGTGACTCCCAACTTCAACGATCCGACCGCGCTCCATCACCACGATCCGGTCTGCATCCCGGATCGTAGACAGTCGGTGGGCAATCACAATGACAGTTCGATTGCGTCGCAATTCTACCAGTGCATCCTTCACTGCCCGCTCGGACTCGTTATCCAGGGCAGAAGTCGCCTCATCCAACAGCAAGACGGGCGCATCGCGCAGGAAAGCCCGGGCAATCGCGATGCGCTGGCGCTGGCCCCCCGAGAGCAGGCTGCCATTGCTGCCCACCCGGGTATGGAGCCCATCGGGCAGCTTGTCGATGAACTCCAGCGCATGGGCAGCCTGGGCAGCACGGCGGATTTCGGCTTCGGGCACGTCGGGCCGGCCATAAGCGATATTGGCGGCCACGGTGTCGTCAAACAACACCACCTGTTGCCCCACCCAACCCAGCTGGGCGCGCAAGTGGGCCAGGGGCAGCTCGGCCAACCGGGTGCCATCCAGCCGGATCTCGCCCGCAGTGGGTTCGTGGAAGCGCGCCAGCAGGCTGATGAGGGTGGTCTTGCCACTGCCCGAAGCGCCCACCAGGGCAACGGTTTCGCCCGGCTTCACGCTCAAGTTGAAATCCTGCAGCGCCGCACCGCTCTGGCCCGGGTAACTGAAGCCCAGGCCCTGCATGTCCAGCTCGCCCCGCGCCCGGGGCAAGGGGGTAGCGCTGGCTTGATCGACTTCGGGGGCGGTATCGAGCAGCTCGAACAGGCTCTGGGCACCGGCCAGCCCGCGCTGGATCACCGCGTTGATGTTGGTGAGGCGGCGGATGGGCTCGAACAGCATGGACATGGCGGTCACGAAGGCCACGAACTCGCCCGGGGTCAGCTTGTCCTGGGCCGACAGGCTGCTGGCCGTCCAGATCACGATGGCCACGGCGGCGGCGGCCAGCACCTGCACCAGGGGCACATTGGCCGACGAGACACGCACGGTGCGCATGGTCTGCTTGCGCAATTGCTCCGAAACCTGGGCAAAGCGCTGGTCTTCGTGGGCGTGGGTGCCGAACAGCTTGATCTCGCGTACCCCATTGAGGCTTTCTTCAACGAGGCCGGTCATCTGGCCGGTGGTCTGCTGCATGAGCTGGTTGGAACCCCGCAACTTGCGGCTCGCCACCCGGATCAGCCAGGCCACCACGGGCGCAATGGCGATGATCACCAGCGTCAGCTCCCAGGCGGTATACACCAGATAGCCCACCAGCCCGATGATGATCAGGGTGTCGCGCACCACGATGATCCAGGCGTTGGAGAGCGCGGCGCCCACCTGGGGGATGTCGTACAGGATGCGCGACAACATGCGCCCGCCGCTTTCGGCCTGATGCACCGCAATCGGCAAATGCATCTGGTGGCGGAACACCTGCTGGCGCAGATCGGTGATGGCCTTGTTGGCGATCCACTGGCTCGACACATTGGCCGCATATTCGGCCAGGCCCTTGCCCAGAAAGGCCAGCATCAGCATCAGGGGCACCTGCCACTGGGCCACCTGGCTTTTCTTGATCAGGCTTTCATCCCCCAGGGGCTTGAGCAGGCTGGGAAGCACCGGCTCCAGGGAGGCGGCCACAATCATCGCCAGAATCGAAAGCCCCACCACGCTGCGGTAGGGCAGGATGGCGCCGAGCAGGCGCCGGTAAAGCTGGACGGAGTTTTTCATTCCCGATGCAGTACCTTGTCCACAATCAGGCTGGCCCAGCCCTCTTCCCGGAAACGGGATTCCATCTCCAGCCGGTTGTATTCGGTATCCACCCACTCCATGAAGCCGATGGGGCTTTGGGCATTGCGCGCCACGTAGCTGGCAAAAAAGAAATCCAGCACCCCGGTACGGGCCTGCTTGAAGTGGCCATACTTCCAGTCCAGTTCGGCCATGGCGTCTTCCACCCGATGCCCCAGGTGCAGGATGCGGTAAAGCGCGGCCCCCAGCCCCGCCCGGTCGGCGCCGGACTTGCAGTGCAAAAGGGCCGGGAATTCCAGGCGCTCGAACAGATCCTTCATGGCGTGCACCTCTTCCACCTCGGGCGGGGTGCGGGAATACAGCTTTACGTCGTGCAGGGCGATCCCGAGCTGGGCGCAGGCTTCCTTCTCAAGCGCATACGAGCCATAGCCATGCACCCCGCGCAGGTTGATGATGCTGCGCAAGCCATAGCGCTGCTGGTATTTGCGGATCTGAGCCGGGCTGGGCTGGCTGGAGCGGTACATGCCGCCGCCCAGATCATAGAAATTGTTGTACACCGCCCGGATGCAGCCATGATCCACCAGCTGCATGTCGAACCAGGCGCGCACCCGCATCACCGGGCGGGAGATGTCCATCTCGTCGCTCATGCGCCGAACACCTCCACCCGCCCCGCCACCGCCCGCAGCTCCGGCGCCAGGGCCGCTGCGCTGGGCCCATCGCACACCAGCACTTCGGGCAACAGGCCGGTGAGCACGCCATCGCGCTCGGCGCCCAGGGGCAGCACCCAATCCACCGGGCGCAGGGCGGCCAGCAAATGCAGCAGGTCGGCGTCGGCCTCGGCGGGCACCACCACCAACACCCGATCCCCCAGGCGGGAAGCCTGCTCCAGACGATTCAGGAAAACCCGGTCGGGGAAACCCTCGTCGGCCAGCATCACCACCAGCTGTTCCCCCGCCGCCCGGGCCCGCTGGCAGGCCTGCTCGGCCCGGTTTACATCCACCACGCCCCGCGCCAAAGGCGCCTGGGCCTGCATGGCGGCGTAGAGTTCTTCGATGCTGGCAGTCGCCGTACCCAGCTTGCCCACCACCACGCCTGCCGCCAGATTGGCCAGGGCGGTGGCATCGCGCAGACTCAGCCCGGCCGCAATACCGCAGCCCAGCGCGGCGCTCACGGTGTCGCCGGCGCCGGTCACGTCAAACACTTCACGGGCCCGGGTGGGCTGGTGATGGGGCGGCTGGCCCTTCTGGAGCAGGGTCACGCCCTGTTCGCCCCGAGTCACCAACAGCGCTTCCAGATCCAGCTCGGCGCGCAGGGCCTCGCCCCGGGCCACCAGGGTTTCCTGGTCGGGGCAGGGGCCGACCACGGCTTCGAATTCAGACAGATTGGGCTTGACCAGGGTCGCGCCCCGGTAGCGGGCAAAATCGGTGCCCTTGGGGTCCACCACCACCGGAATGCCCCGCGCCCGGGCGGCCTGGATCAGGGCCTGGACATCGGCCAGGGTGCCCTTGGCGTAGTCGGACAGGAGCAGCACATCCACGCCTTCCAGGCGCTTTTCGAGGGCCGGCAGCATCTTGGCGGCCTGGGCGGCGTTGAAGGAACGCTCAAAATCCAGCCGGATCAGCTGCTGCTGGCGCGAGATCACGCGCAGCTTGGTGATGGTGGGCGCATCGTGCAGGCGGCTGAAGGCGCAGGCCACGCCCCGGCTGCTCAGGCATTCTTCGAGGAGCTGGGCGGCTTCATCATCGCCCACCAGGCCGATCACCTCGGCCCGGGCGCCCAAAGATGCGGCATTCAGCGCCACGTTCCCGGCCCCGCCGGCACGCAGCTCGTCCCCCTTCACCTGGACCACGGGCACCGGCGCCTCGGGCGAAATCCGCGCCGTGGCCCCGTGCCAATAACGATCAAGCATCACATCGCCGCACACCAACACGCGGCAAGAAGAAAAATCCGGCAGGGAGAAATGCATGGAACCGACGGCGTTTAAAAAATGCCGCTACGCAAAAAAGGGGGATTATCGCATCAAGGGCTTACCGGAAGGGAGGGGCCGGATCTCATACCCTCCACCCCCCAGGACATGGGCCTGCTTTTTACCCAACGTGGTGCCAGCAGCAGGGATGACCTCAGCCTGTAAAATCTCGATTCCTGCCCCTCAGAACAGCAAAGCCGCAGCCACCACCGTCGGCCCCAGCGCCCCCAGCAGCAAGCCCAGCGGGCTCACCGACTCTTCTGCAAACCCACCCTTCAAAATCGCCAAACCCGCCGGGTTCGGGGCGTTGGCGATCACGGTGAGGCCGCCGCCCGTCACGGCGCCGGCCACGATGGCGTATTTGAATTCGGGGGACACGCCTTCCACCAGCGAGGCGAGATAGGTGAGGGCGGCGTTGTCGGTGATGGCGGTGAGGCCGGTGGCCAGGAAGAACAGCGCATCCGGCGCGACGCCGCCCAGGGTGGGCTGGAGCCACCAGCGCTGGAGCCCGCCCAGCACCACCAGCCCGGCCAGAAAGAAGGCCACCAGCAGGCCTTCGCGCAAGATCAGGCGGCTTTGGTGGCGGGGGTAGGCCTCGGTATAGCCCAGGAAGAACAGGAACAGACCCATGAACATGGCCGGGTGGTGGGCGAACAGCACCACGCCGGCCAGAAAGAGCAGGTGAATGGCGGTCACGCCCATCGGGACGGCAGCGGAGGCCGGGGCGGGCTGGGCGGCGCAACGGGCCAGCTCGGCGCGGAACAGCAGGGTGGCGCCGGCAGCGTTGATGCACACCGCCAGGGCAGCCTTCCAGCCGAAGGTGGCGAGCATGAAGGGCGTGTCCCAGGCCCAGGGGCCGGCCACCATCAGCACCGGGGGCGCGGCAAAGTGGGTCAGGGTGCCGCCAATCGAGACATTCACAAACAGCACGCCCAGGGTGGCGTACTTGAGCCGGGCGGGCACCCGGGGCTGGAAGTAGGCATCACGCAGCAGAAAGGCGGCAAGCGTCATAGCGGCGGGCTCGGTAATGAAGGAGCCCAGCAGCGGCACCAGCGCCAGTCCAAGAAAATACACCCCCTGCCCTGCTCCCAAGGGCAAGCGCCGGGCAAGGCCATGCACCAGACCGATCACCCCCTGCAGGATGGGCCGGCTGGCGGCGATCACCATGATCACGAACACGAACATGGGCTCGGTGAAGTTGCGCCCTTCCAGATAGCCGATGGCCTCATCCGGCGTTTGCAGCAGCGCCAGCCCGGCGATGAGCACACAGGCCCAGACGCCGAACACCACCTCCACCTCGGCCAGCAGATGCCACAGCCCCGCATGGCGCGGCTGGGCATGGGCCAACCGGGCAAACAGACCAGTGGAAAAGGTGTGCCCAATGGCCAGGCCGAACACCAGGGTGGCGAAAAGTTCCGGGGCCGAAGCCAGCCCATGCAGCATAGAAGTCACAATCTGAGTACCTCATGGTTAAAAACGATGAAACAGTGCATTTTTCAGGCCAAATGGCATACCCATAAGGGTTTCCCTGGGGCGCAAGATCATAGGGCTTGCATCATCATGGACTGATAATGTCAAAATACCCTTGAACGCATCTAGCCCATCTCAGCCCACCCCGCTCTTTTGCCTCCGGTTCCGCACTGGTATGACAAGCCTCCCAAAACCCCCAGCGTCACCCTGGCTTCCCCCTCTGGTACAGAGTGTGGTGTTCGTTCTGCTCTACCTGGCGCTGGATGGAGTGAGCTTCATCCACCCACTGCACGGGCTCAACATCACTCCGTGGAATCCGGCCCCCGCCTTGGGCATGGTGTTTTTGGTGCGTTATAAAAAAGCCGCCTGGGGGCCTCTGGTACTGACTCTGCTGAGTTCCGAAGCCTTGGTACGGGGGCTACCCGCCCTGTGGTGGACAAGCCTGGTGGCGGTTTTGATCCTGGCGGCCGGATATATTGCCTTGGGATCAGCCCTGGAACGCCACCTCCCGCCCACCCAGCTACTGGACGACAAGCGCACGCTGTTCAGCTGGCTGGTGCTGGTGGCGGTGGGCACCCTGATGGTGAGTTACATCTACCTCTTCGTGCTGCGTTTGCTGGGACTGTTGCCCAATGCAGGCTGGTGGCAGGCCATGGGGCGCTTCTGGATGGGGGATTGCGTAGGCATCGCGGTGATGATGCCCCTCTTCTGGTGGCTCAGTTGCGAACGGGGGCGCCTGCTGCTGCGCCGCGCCCTCAACCTGGAGAGTCTGGGCTACGCGGCCCTGGCGGCCATGAGCCTGTGGGTGGCTTTCGGGTTTGGGGAGCAGCACGGCTTCAAGCTGTTTTTCCTGCTGTTCATGCCCATCATCTGGGCCGCCACCCGGCAAGGCATGGCAGGCGCCATCCTGTGTGCCGCCCTGCTGCAGGTGGGCGTGATTGCAGCGATCCGGCTGTTCCATTATCAGGATGCACCCCTGGCCGAGTTGCAGATCCTGGCCCTCGCCATGGCCATGGTGGGCTTCATTGTGGGCGTGGTGGTGGATGAGCAGAACCGAACCAACGAAAAGCTACGTCAGAGCCTGCATCTGGCCGCTGCCGGTGAAATGGCAGGCGCCCTCGCCCACGAACTCAATCAACCCCTCACCGCCCTGAACGCCTATGCCGGCGCATGCGCCCAGCTGGTCGCCCGGGGCGAAACCGGAGAGCAACTTCAGGCCGCGATTCATTGTGTTCAACGGGAGTCGATGCGGGCGACCGATGTAGTGCGCCGACTCCGGGACTTCTTTCGCACCGGCGAGACGCAGATCGAGTCCATCCTGCTGCCCCAGCTGCTGGGCCATGTGGTTCAGCCCTTTTTTGAGAAGGCCGAGCAGCACGGCATCCGCCTCAAGCTGCATCCCACCCCCGAGGTTTATCTGCTGGCGGACAAACTCCAGCTGGAAGTGGTGCTACGCAACCTGCTCAGCAACGCTTTCGATGCGGTACTGAGCAGCCCCCGCCACCAGCGCCGCATCTCGGTTTCGGCCTGGGAAGAGGCCGATGAGCAGATCTGCATCTGCGTGGAAGACTCCGGCCTGGGGCTCACCAGCGAAAAGGCCATCAACCTGTTCGAACCCTTCCAGACCGCCGACAGCAGCAACGGGCTGGGGCTGGGCATGGTCATCAGCCGGGCCATCATCGAAACCCACGGGGGCGAACTCTGGGGCGAAGTGGCCAGCCACGGGGTGTTCAAACTGGTGCTGCCCATCGAAACCGCCGAAGCCCGGGAAGCCCAGGCCAAGCGCGCCGAAAGCCAGAAAGCGCTTAGCGCAGACTGACCCGGTAACGGGTTTGCACCAGACCGTTGGCGAAGCTGCGGGAAAACTGGAGGGTCAGGGGCACATCCTGAAGCAGGGCGCCAAACAAGGGCACCCCACCCCCCAGCAAAATGGGAATGCGGGTGATGGTGAGTTCATCCACCAGCCCCGCCGCCAGAAAGCCCTGAATCGTGATGCCCCCATCCACATATAAATGGCGACGCCCCTCCACCCACAGGCGTGAGGCAAGCTCGGCCGGATTTTCGGACGAGGCGGTCACGCAGTGCTGCAGGTGGGCAGGAATCTCCACCACCCGCCGACTGAGCACGATCACCGGCTTGCGGGCATAGGGCCAGGGATCGAAACTCAAGACCTTTTCAAAGGTATGGCGCCCCATCACGAGGGTATCAACGGTTTCAAAGAACCCCTGAAAACCATAATCTTCGGTGGGGCTGGGGGGTGGTACGTCCAACCATTCGACGCCCCCATCCGGGCGGGCGATGTAACCATCAAGGCTGGTGGCAACAAATACTGAAATCCGAGGCTTCATGGCTACATCATATCCGGGGAAGAGACCTCGCGACACACTTCCCGACCGTTGGCCCTACAGATGATGGGGCAAACCCGCAGCAATGTCCTCCGCCAGGGCCTGCACGGCCCGTCCGTGGGCCCGAGCCAGCTCATCGACACTGGCCTCTCCCAGGGGTTCGGTCACTGAAAAACGCCGGGCCGCCAGATCGCGCCCCCCTTTGCGCAGGAACCACACCGCATCCAGCATCACATGCTGGAAACCATGGGCCTCCAGGCGCTGGATCTCCACCGGGAGTTGCACGTCCTGCAAAGCCACCTCCAACAGCCCTGGAGCCCGGGCCAGCACCTGATCGATGGTTTGCAGGATCTGCAATCGCAGGGGCTGCTGCCAGGCATGTTCGTCCAGCACTTGCAGCGACTGATCCGGCGCCACCTGAACCAATTCGGCACGGTCAATGCAAGCCGGGATCTGGAGTGGCCCCACGGCCAGCCGGCAGGCCTGGGGCAGGGCCGCACCGCGCACTGTCATGGGGCTGAAATGGTGTCGCCTTACCCTGAGAATTTGTCGGGAAACCGACAAAACACCGTGCAGACTGCGGGTAAACAAGCTTCTCTGTGCAGAGCGATCCATGGCTGACTCCCAGAACAGTAAGGGGTGCCAAGGCTAACTCTTGTGTATGACATAAATGCTCAGATCAGGTATCCATTTAGGGATATACCGATCGGCAATCCATCACAACCCCCTGCCATCATTCATTGCCAGGCCGCCGCAAGAAATCCAGCAAATCCCGAGTGAAGCGCTCCCGCTCCACCAGATGAGGCGCATGATCCACATCGGGATAAATATGCAGCAAGGCATTCGGAATCGAATCCCGCACATGCAGAGCAGTGCCTGTCGAATAAAAATTGCTGGCACCGCCATACACCAGCAAGGCCGGCACCCGGATCTTTCCAAGCACCGCTCGGTAATCTGCCTCGGTCAGGCTGCGCCAGCATTCGATCAGGGGGGCGGGGTCCAGTTGGCGCAGGAAGGCCCGGGCCCGGACGATACCTGCCGCGTTTTCCTGGTAGCGGCTACGCGCCCGGGCGTTATGACCCTGGGCCGCCAGGCGCAGCACCGTTTCAGCAAAATCGGCCTCCAGGGCGCGAATGAAATCCCGGTTGCGGGCCGCGTCAAAATCCCCGTAGATCCCCATCGCCCACCCATCATCGGTGAGCAGGCGGGGGGATTGATCGATGAAGGCGACCCGGGACACACGCCCATCGCCGTAATCCTGTAGATACTGCCAGAGGGTGAGGGCGCCCATGGAATGCCCCACCAAGGCCACATCCTGGAGCTGCCAATGGTCCAGCAGATTGTGCAGATCCCGGGCCATGCGGGCCACATGGGGCGGATGGCCCGTGCGCAGGGCGTGCCCTCCGTGCCCCCGGGCATCCCAGCGAAACACCTGATGCGCAGGCTCCAAAGCCTCCAAGAAGGGGTTCCAGTCCCGATGGGTGGACGTCCAACCGTGGAGCAAAACCACGGGTCGGCCAGTGCCGGAAATCTTCAGATGGATCTTTTCGCCGTCATCGGCCAGGAAATGCTCCATGGGGGGACATCCTCAAAAGGCTTGAACCCCCGAGTATAAGCATCTGGGCTGGATTATTGACGTGCACGTCAACAACGCCTCGGGCAAAACCTCAGAACCAGCGCCGTACTTGGCTCAGATAGTCCCGGTAGGATTGGCCAAAGCGATCGCCCAGATAGGCCTCTTCACGCTGTATCACCCCCCAGTTCATGAGCCCAAGCAGGGCCGGCAGCAGCGCCAGCACCCAGGCCGCATTGGCCACCAGGCCCACCCCCAGATAAAGCAGGGTCATGGCCAGATAAATGGGGTTGCGGCTCAGGGCGAAGGGGCCGCTGCGAACCAGGGCGGTGCTATCGGCCCGGGGATTGCCGCTGGTGCCGGCCCGGTTGAGGGTCACGAATGACCACCGGGCCAGGGCTGCGCCCAACAGGATCAACCCACCGCCGCACAGGCGCAAAAACACCGCGCCTGCCGAAAGCTCGGCGGGCCACAGGGCTTGCAGCAGCAGCCCCAGGGCCAGCGTGGCCAGATACAACACGGGCGGGGGCGCGATCAGATTCAGGCGGGAAAATGATGACGACGACAATGCGGTCTGCGGATGATCCATGTGAATTCCTGGCAGTGGCGATGAAGCGCCTGCCAGCGTGAGCCTATGCGCTCGGAATTCTAGCATTTCCACGCAGTGCACCACCCGACAGGACATAGGCCCTTCTACGTCCTCCCGGAGTGCAACTTGAAGCCCAGGCCCGAAACCTAGGCTGAACCCTGCCCGCCACGGTTGAAGTAACGCAGCACGCAGCCCCATTCATGCACATCCAGCCGACTCACTTCGGCACAGGCAAAATCCAGCCCCAGCCAATGTTCTGGCGGAACGTGCAGCAAGCTTCCGGCAAGACTGCGCAGGGGGCCCCCATGGGCCACCACCACCACTGCCGGGGGTGGGCTGCTGGCGCACAGCTCATCCCACCAGTCCTGTACCCGGGCCGCCATCTGGCGGGGGGACTCCCCCCCGGGGGCCGCAAAATCCAGGGGGGCCTCGACCCAGGCATCCAGGGCACTGCCCAGATCATCGTAACGCTGCCCTTCCCAGGCACCGAAATGGATTTCCATCAGCCGCGCATCCACCCGGGGCACACCGAGGGCTTCGGCCAGCAGGCGAGCCCGCTGCAGGGGGCTGGCATACAAAACGTAGTTTGCGGGCAGCTGCGGGCGCAGGCGTTCAGCCACCTGCACCGGGTCTTCGGCCAAGGGCAGATCCAGCTGCCCATAACACGTTCCGGGCGCCACTCGGGGGCGCGGGTGGCGAATCAGGTAAAGCTCCATGCGGCCTGCACTCCAAAGTAAATGGCCAATTCTGCAGCCTGCTGGGTGGCGCCCAGACAATCGCCGGTATAGCCCCCCAGGCGCAGATGAAACGTACGCATCGCCAGCCCGGCCACCAGACAGGCAGCCCCCAGACAGAGCAGGGCCGGCATGGGCTCCATCATCAGCAGGGGCAGGATGCCGCCCAGGGTTGCGAGCCCCAGTTCGAGGCTGGTGGGGCGCCGGGCTGCATCGGCCGACTTGGCCGAGGCGTCTGTCCGGGCGTAATCCAGCACCACCATCAGGCTCACCGCCGCCAGGCGGGACAGGGGATGGGCCACCAGCATGGCCAGCACCAGGGTTTCCGGGTTGTAGCTGGCCAGATTGTCGAGGGCGTGAAACTTGGCCAGCAACATCATCACCAGCCCGATGGTGCCGTAGCTGCCGATGCGTGAATCCTTCATGATGGCCAGCACCTGCTCACGGCTCCAGCCGCCGCCCAGGCCATCGCAACAGTCGGCCCAACCATCCTCATGGAAAGCCCCGGTGGCTCGCAAGGTCGCCACCATCGAAAGAATGATGGACAAATTGGGCGGCAGGAGCAGACTGCTCAACCAGAACACCGCCACCCCCAAAAGCCCGATCAACCACCCCACCAAAGGCAGATAGCGGGCCGCATGTCCCAGCTTTTGAGGCTCAAACGCAACCCAAGCGGGAACTGGCAAGCGGGTGAAGAAACCAACAGCGATGAAGAAAAGTTCGAGCTGGGAGCGCATCATGCAAAAAAGCCCCGCAGGGCCTGACTGAACCGACGTAGGGCAAGTGTACCCCAGCCCGCCGGTACTGCTGACGCATCCAAACACTTAACATTTTCCTACACTCACCCAACAGCCTCCCGCCCCATGCCCTGGTTCAGCCATTTCGAGCGCCGCCTTGACCCCTACCCCGACGTGCCCCCCCACACCCCGCCCGCCCGGCTGGGCCCCTTTTTGTGGGCCTGCACCGAAGGGCTGCGGGGCAGCATTCTGGCCATGACGGTACTCACCGCCCTGATCGGCATGTTTGAGGCCCTGCTGTTTGCGATGCTGGGGCAGCTGGTGGATTGGCTGGGCAGCCAGAACCCGGCCACCTTCTGGGCAACCCGGAGCGCATTGCTGGGCTGGCTGGCGGGCCTGCTGCTGGTGGTGAGCCCGCTCTTGCTGGTGCTCCAGACCAGCCTCAAGCACCAGACCCTGGCGGCCAATTTTCCGATGCGTCTCCGGTGGAACTTCCATCGGCTGATGCTGGCCCAGAGCCTGGGCTTTTACCAGGACGAGTTCGCCGGGCGCATCGCCACCAAGGTCATGCAGACCGCGCTGGCGGTGCGGGATGCAGTGATGATCGTGACCGATATGATGGTGTTCGTGGCCATCTACTTTCTCACCATGAGCGCCGTGGCGGCCAGCTTCGATGCCTGGCTGCTGCTGCCCTTTGCCCTGTGGCTGGTGCTCTACGGGCTGGCCCTGTACCACTTCGTGCCGCGCCTGGGGCGCATCGGCCAGGCCCAGGCGGACGCCCGCTCCCTGATGACGGGCCGGGTGACGGATGCCTATACCAACATCAGCACCGTCAAGCTGTTCTCCCACGCCCGGCGCGAGGCCCAGCACGCCCGGGAGGCCATGGCCGAGTTCATGCAGACTGCCCACGCCCAGATGCGCCTGGTGAGTGGGATCGAAATCACCAACCACAGCCTCAACATGCTGCTGGTGGTGGGCACGGCAGGGGTGGCCCTGGTGTTGTGGAGCGAGGGGCGGATCGGGGCCGGCGCGCTGGCGGCGGCGGCCTCCATGGCGCTGCGCCTGAACGGGATTTCCCATTGGGTGATGTGGGAAACTGCCCGTCTGTTCGAGCAGCTGGGCACGGTGCAGGACGGCATGAACACCCTCTCCCGCCCGTGCATGATCGTGGATCGGGCCGATGCCCAGCCGCTCCAGGTGCCCCGGGGCGAGGTGCGCTTTGACGCGGTGCGCTTTGGCTACGGCAGCGGGCGCCCGGTGATGGATCAGTTTTCGCTGCACATCCGGCCCGGCGAGAAAATCGGGTTGGTAGGGCGCTCGGGGGCGGGCAAATCAACGCTGGTAAATCTGCTGCTGCGCTTTTACGAGCTGGAGGCCGGGCGCATCAGCATCGACGGCCAGGACATCGCCCACGTCACCCAGGACAGCCTGCGCGCCCAAATCGGGATGGTGACCCAAGACACCAGCCTGCTGCACCGCTCGGTGCGGGACAACATTCTGTACGGGCGCCCGGACGCCACCGATGCCGAGATGATCGCGGCCGCCCGCCGGGCCGAGGCCGAAGGCTTCATCGCCCAACTGAGCGACCCCCGGGGGCGCACCGGCTACGCGGCCCATGTGGGCGAACGGGGGGTGAAGCTTTCGGGCGGCCAGCGCCAGCGGATTGCGATTGCCCGGGTGATGCTCAAGGATGCACCCATCCTGCTGCTGGATGAGGCCACCAGCGCACTCGATTCTGAAGTGGAAGCTGCGATTCAGGAAAGCCTGTATCAGCTGATGGAGGGCAAGACGGTGATCGCGATTGCCCACCGGCTGTCCACCATCGCGGCCATGGATCGGCTGGTGGTGCTGGATCAGGGGCGCATCGTGGAAGAAGGCAGCCATGCCGAGCTGCTCACCCGGGGCGGGCTCTACGCCCGGCTGTGGGCCCGCCAGAGCGGCGGTTTTCTGGGGGAGGAGCCCGCCGTGCTGGCGGGCGTCTGAACCCGCTTGCTCAGAGGGAACTGAGACGGAACTCAGGCAGAAACTGGCGCCTGATCCTTGTCACTCACCCCAGCCGATTCGAAGCTGGCCATCTGGTTGAGGAAGTTTACCGCCGCCTGGATCAGCGGATAGGCCAGGGCCGCGCCCGTGCCTTCACCCAGACGCAGCCCCATGTCCAGCAGGGCTTGACCACCCAGGTGAGCCATTTGCACCTGGTGACCGGGTTCTTCGGAACAGTGGGCGAACACGCAGTAGTCGGTGACGGCGGGCACCAGCCCGTGGGCCACCAGCAGGGCGCTGGTGACGATGAAGCCATCCACCAGGATCAGCATCCGGGCTTCGGCGGCGCCCAGCATGGCCCCGGCCATCATCGCGATTTCAAAGCCACCGTACTGGGTCAGGGCCTCCAGGGGATCAACCGTGCGACCGCCCCGGGCCACCGCCTTGGCCAGCAGCGCACGCTTGCGCTCCAGGCCGGCATCGTCCAACCCGGTGCCCCGGCCAATCACATCATCCAGTTCGGCGTGGGTGAGGCAGTGGGTCAGCAACGAGGCCGAGGCCGTGTTGCCAATCCCCATCTCGCCAAAGCCCAGCACGTTGCAACCGGTGCTGGCCAAACCAAGGGCGAGTTCGCGCCCATGGGCCATGGCCGCCCGACAGGCTGCAGAGCTCATGGCGGGTTCTTCGATGTAATTGGCCGTGCCAGCTTCCACTTTGGCGTGGATCAAACCGCCCCGGGGGCCGAAATCGTGGGCCACGCCCGCATCCACCACCGACAGGGCCATGCCCGTCTGGCGCGCAAACACGTTGATGGCCGCGCCGCCAGCCAGGAAGTTTTCCACCATCTGCCAGGTCACATCCTGGGGATAGGCCGACACGCCGGCCCGTGCAGCACCGTGATCGCCTGCAAACACCAAAATATGGGGCTTGCGCAGTTCCGGCTCCAGGGTCTGCTGGATCAACCCAATCCGCCGAGCCAGACTCTCCAGTTGCCCCAGGGCACCCACAGGCTTGGTTTTGGTGTCGATGCGGTGTTGCAGCGCGGGCGCAAGGCCCTGGTCGGGACGGACGATGGTGTAGTTCATGGCAGGCCAATCAGGTAAGCCGGGTCAGGGGTGGGGGCGCATGCTAGGCCGCGACCGGGATTAATTCAAGCAGCCCAAACGTCACACATACGTAAGCGTATGTAACGCCCAAGGCTTTAGTGCACGGCGCGCAAACAGGATTTACGCACTTGCAATAACACTCGATGGTGGTCGCACACCTCGGGTCTCAAGCCACGCCGCAACACAAAACGCAACTCGTAGTCGCCCGGCTCGCACGCCACCAGCACAAAGGCTTGGCGACGCCCCCGGGGCAGATGCTCAGCGCTTATATCGGGCGTCACCCGAACCGGTGTGCTACCGGACTCCACAAACCAGTTAAATCCGACCCCCGTAGGGGTTGGCAACTCCACCAGACAGGGCTGACCGATGTTGCGTAAAAATTTGCTAGCGCCCATGAGGTCACCCCAAAGAAATGTAAAACAGCGCAAACATGGTGCGCCGCAAGCCATGACCAGACAGTGACCCAGCTTTGGGGCTTTCTGTTAAAAACTCCCGTTTTAAATGTTAAAAAAGTCACACTGACGCCAATGACATGAACCTCAATAGCATAGCGGGAGGCCGCACACAAACCATGCGCAGCCTCTGGGTTCAGCACACGGAGCGCAAGGCTCAGGGCTCAGGGCTCAGGGCTTGAGCCGCAGCGGCAGCCCCGCCGCCACAAAGTACACCTCTTCGGCCATGGCGGCGACCATCTGATTGAGGCGTCCGGCCTCATCCCGGAACATGCGCCCCAAGGGCGTGTCTGGTACCAAACCCAAACCCACCTCGTTGGCCACCAGGATGACACGGCCGGGCAGCTCGGGCAGCACCCGCAGCAAGGCGTCCCGCTCGTCCTGCAAAAGCGGCAGGGCTTCTCCCCCCACCCCTGGTGGCAGATTTTCGCCTCCGACCATCAGGTTGGCGAGCCAGACCGTCAGACAGTCCACCACCACACACCGCCCTTCCCGGGCCACCCGAGGCAGTGTGGCCCCCAGGGAGCGGGGCACCTCATGGGTGATCCAGCCAGCGGGCCGGTCGGCCTGGTGCCGGGCAATGCGAGCGCACATTTCTGCGTCCATGGCTTCGGCAGTCACCAACACATGTACAGGCAGACCAGAGGCAGCCGCCCGCTGTTCTGCCAAGCGGCTTTTGCCGGAACGGGCTCCGCCCAGAATCAATTCAAACGCCATAAATCCTCTATCCGCGGGTGGTGAACTCCCGCTACGTTAAGCGGAAGTATCTGATTTGATAAGATTTTGCTGTTATAATTATGGCCTTGCCCAGATTTTCACCCATCTACGAATGGGGGGCAAATGCATGTTTCAGGTGCTCCAGGGGTCGTCTGCCGCTGGGGTTAAACGGGAAACAGGTGCGTGCACCTTATGGGTCACAAAGCCTGTGCTGCCCCCGCAACGGTCAGCAGAAAGCGCTTCACCACGATGCCACTGGATCTTTACCGATCTGGGAAGGCGGTGCAGCCCGGAGAGCCGCTCTCCTTCTGCAAGCCCGGATACCGGCCCGAAACGGCAAGCAACGCGGTAGTGCTGCGGGGTGGCAGTCACGGGCGCGGGCGTGCATCTGGCCGCCCCTTCCGATTTTTCTGACTTCGCTCCCGGCATTGCCCCAATCATCATCACACCCATGGGGCGGGGACGCCCCCTGGGTCGGGAGAACTCCGAATGTCCCTGCGTCTTTCCCTGACCGCCCTGGCGGTTGCCTCCGTGCTGCCCTGTCTGGCCCAGGCGGCCAACCAACAAATCGCCGCCCTCGATACCGTGGTGGTGACCGGTGCCCGCCAGGCCCAGCGCCCCGAAGAACTGCTCGCCACCGTCGATGTGATCGACCGGGAAGAGCTTGAGCGTGCCGGCCCCGGCTCGGTGCTGGATCTGCTGGCCCGTCAGGCCGGCATCCAGATCACCAGCAACGGTGGCCCGGGCAAGTCGGGCTCGGTGTACATCCGGGGCAGCAATGCCAACCACACCCTGGTGCTGATTGACGGGGTGCGTATCGGCTCCCTTTCCCTGGGCACCGCCCCGCTCCAGAGCCTGCCCATTTCCCAGATCGAGCGCATCGAGATCCTGCGCGGCCCCGCCTCTGCCCTGTATGGTGCCGATACGGTGGGCGGCGTGATCCAGATCTTCACCAAGCGCGGCGAAGGCGAGCCCCTGGTCGAGCTGTTCGGTGGGCTGGGCAACTTTGGCACCAGCCAGGCCGGGTTTGGCGTGTCGGGCAGTAAGGGCCCCTGGTCTTACGCCCTGCGCGCCTCCACCTACGACACCAACGGGGTTTCGGCCAAGCGGGCCACCAAGCTGCCCGATTCCGACCGGGACGGCTACCGCAACAACACCATGGGCGGCAACCTCGGCTATCAGGTCGCCCCCGGCCATGAAGTGGTGGCCCGCGTGCTGCACGTGGAAGGCCGCAATTGGTACGACAACGGCAAGGCTAATGCCCACGAAGACGCCACCACCGATCTGGTGTCTCTGGAAAGCCGCAACCAGATCAGCAGCACTTGGCAGAGCACCGTGCGGGTGTCCCAATCCCGGGACAACAACAATACCTACGCCATCAGCAGCTTCTCCTACATCAACAGCCGCCAGACCCAGTTTTCCTGGCAGAACGATCTGAGCACCGCCGTGGGCAAGTTCCTGCTGGGCTACGAATACGCGGACCAGAAGCTGGAAAGCAGCACCAGCTATGCAGGGACCGGGCGCAATATCTCCTCGCTCATTGCCGGCTGGACGGCCAGCCTGGACAAGCACCGCTTCCAGGCCAACCTACGCGAAGACAACAACTCCCAGTACGGCGACAAGCTGACCTATCTGCTGGGCTACGGTTACCAGATCACCCCGGCCCTGCGCGCCAGCGCCACCCTGGGCACCTCCTTCGTCTCCCCGACCTTCAATCAGCTCTACTATCCGGGCTCCGGCAACGAGAACCTGAAGCCGGAAGAAGGCCGCAACCGGGAACTGGCCCTGCGCTACGAAGACAAGGGCACCCGCGCCTCGGTCACTTACTTCAACAACAAGATCGACAACCTCATCACCTGGATGACGGTTTCACCCTACAAGGTGCAGCAAACCGGTCATGCCCGGATTGAAGGCTGGGAGCTGGCCGGCTCCACCCTGTTGGCCGGCTACGAGCTGAGTGCCAGCGTGGATCTGCTCAACCCCAAGGATGAAGATACCGGCATGCAACTGCTGCGTCGGGCCGAACAGTCTGGCCGCCTGGCGGTGACCCGCACGTTTGGCGCCTTCACCGTGGGCACCGAGCTGATCGGCGTGGGCAAGCGCTTTGACGATACCGCCAACAAAACCAGCATGGGCGGCTATGGCCTGGTGAATCTGTTCGGCCAGTACCAGATCGATCGCAACTGGCGCCTCGAAGCCCGGGCCAACAACCTGCTCGACAAGGACTACACCCTGGCCAACGGCTACAACACCCTGGGCGCCAACGTCTTTGTGGGCATTCGTTACCTGTCCCGCTGAGGCTGAAGGCTGAAATGGTACTCCAGGCCCGGCGGCGGGCGTTTCTGCTCCTGATCGGGCTCCTGGTGGCGGTGCTCGGGGTACTGGGCTGGTCCCTGAGTGCCGGCAGCATGCCGGTGAGTGGGGCCGACCTGCTCACCGCCCTGCAAGGGGGCGAGGGCGGAATGGAGGTGGACATCGTCCGCAACCTGCGCCTGCCCCGCGCCATTGCCGCCCTCGCCTGCGGCGGCCTGCTGGCCCTGGCCGGCGCGCTGATGCAGGTGCTGCTGCGCAATCCCCTGGCCGACCCCTATGTGCTGGGGATTTCCGGGGGGGCGGCGGTGGGCGCCCTAGGCGCCATGCTGCTCGGCCTGGGCGGTTTCGGGGCGGATGTGGCTGCGTTTGGCGGCGCCCTGGGCGTCACTCTGCTGGTGTTCGGCCTGGCCCACGGGGATGGGAGCTGGAGCCAGACCCGGCTGCTGCTCACCGGCGTGATCGTGGCTTCCGGCTGCGGTGCGGCAGTGGCCCTGATGCTGAGTCTGGCCCCCGAAGGCAAGATCAAGGGCATGCTGTTCTGGCTGATGGGCGACGCGAGCAGCGCCACCTATCCCTGGCCCGCCCTGGTCATTCTGGTGCTGGGCCTGGCCGCCATCTATCCCTTTGCCCGGGAACTCAATCTGCTGGCCCGGGGGGAAACCACAGCCCGGGCCCTGGGCGTGCGCACGGGCCGACTGCGTGCCCTGGTGTATGGGCTGGGTGCCCTGCTCACCGCCGTGGCGGTCACCACCGTAGGCTCGGTGGGCTTTGTGGGGCTAATCGTGCCCCACCTGGTGCGCCTCGCCATTGGCAATGACCAACGCCTGCTGCTGCCAGCCTCCAGTCTGGCCGGCGCCGTGTTGCTGTGCGGGGCCGATACCGCCGCACGCACCGTGGTGGCCCCCATCCAGCTGCCGGTAGGGGTGCTCACCGCCCTGATCGGGGTGCCGGTTTTCCTGTTCCTGCTCAGTCGCCATCCCAAATGAAGGCCGCACCATGAAGGCCGCACCCAGCATCCTCACCACCCGCCAACTGGCGGTCGAACTACCCCGCCGTGCGGTATGCCGGGGGCTGGATCTGGAACTCCAGCCGGGCGAAACCCTGGTCATCCTGGGGCGCAACGGGGCAGGCAAAAGCACCCTGCTGCATACCCTGGCGGGCCTGCGCCCCCAGGCAAGGGGCGAACTGCTGCTCTCGGGCAAGGCCTACCGGGATTGGCCCCGGGGTAACGAGGCTTGCCTGCGGGGCTTGCTGGCCCAGAGCCAGCCTGATTTTTTCAGCGCCAGCGTGCTCGAAACTGCCCTGGTGGGGCGCCACCCCTACCTGAAGCGCTGGGCATGGGAAGGCGAAGACGACGAGGCGATTGCCCGCGCCGCCCTCGCCCAGGTGGGCATGGCCGAATTTGCCGAACGCCAGATCCAGAACCTTTCTGGCGGCGAACGCCAGCGGGTGGCCATTGCCGCGCTGCTGGTGCAGCAACCCCGCCTGTATCTGCTGGACGAACCCATCGCCCACCTGGATCTGCATCACCAGGTGGCGGTGCTCGATCACTTCCAGACTCTCGCCCAACAGGGCGCTGGGGTGGTGATGGTGCTCCATGATCTGAATCTGGCAGCCCGCTACGCCAGCCATGTCTTGCTGCTGGATGGGGAGGGCGGCCACGCCTTTGGCCCGGCCTGTCAGATCCTGGAAGCAGAGCGCCTGTCCCGCGCCTTCGGCCACCCCCTGCGGGCGGTGCCGGATGGCGAACATTTGCTGTTTGTGCCGGTCTGACCGGCTTCACCCTCTTTTTGTAGCGCAGTCGCGCTCTAGCGTCCCATGAACGATCAGACCCCCCAAGCAGCATCAGGCCACGACCCGGATGCCGAGCGCAACGCCCGCCACCAGGCCCGCATGGCCCGCAAGAAGGCCATTGTGGATGCGGCCATTGCATCTGCCACCGAACGCCGGGGCGTGCTGCTGGTGAACACCGGCAACGGCAAGGGCAAGTCCAGCGCCGCGTTTGGCGTGGTCGCCCGGGCCCTGGGCCATGGGCTCAAGGTGGGGGTGGTGCAGTTTGTGAAGGGACGTTCGGATACCGGCGAAGAGGCCTTCTTTCGGCGCCAGCCGGAGGTGAGCTGGCATGTGATGGGCGATGGTTTCACCTGGGACACCCAGAACCGGGCCCAGGACATGGCCAGTGCCCGGGCGGGCTGGGAGCAGGCCTGCGCTTTTCTACGCAATCCAGACATCGGGCTGGTGGTGCTGGATGAGCTGAACATCGTGCTGAAATACGGCTATGTGGATCTGGAGATGATCCTGGACGAGCTTTACGCCCGCCCGGCCCACCAGCACGTGATCATCACCGGGCGCGGCGCCCCCCAGGCACTGATGGAGGCCGCCGACACGGTGACCGACATGGGCGTGGTGAAGCACGCTTTCAAGGCCGGCATCGCCGCCCAGGCCGGTCTGGAGTTTTAAACGCGCCCTGAGCTCAGGCGCCGCGCTGCTGACGGCGGCGCCAGGCCAGCCCAAAACCGCCCAGACCCAGCAGGGCCAAAGTGCCGGGTTCGGGCACGCTCACCTGCAGGGCGTTGCCCGTCTGCTCCACCCCCGTGGTGATCTGGCTCAGCAGCCCAGGAGCACCGACGTTCAGGGTGCTCGCGTAATAGACCGCGCCATCGGCATTCCCCAGGGCGAGGCTGCCATCGTCCAGCATGAAACCATCCGAGCCCAGGGTGGCCACGCCCAGCACGTAATCCAGCCCGCCGCCTGCAACGAGAGAGTCCAGCAGATCCTGCAAGGTCCAGGTCTGAGCACCGATCAGGGCACCGCCCGAATAACTGAGATCGAAGCTGCTCACCTCAGACCCCAGGGCCGAGACGCTGATGCGTCCATCCCCGTTCAGATCAGCGCCGGTGAAGCTGCCCGAGATGTAACCGCCCCCGGCAAAACCATCCTGGTAAAGGCTGAACTGGGCCGCCTGGGAAACCCCGGCAATGCCCATCCAGGCGAGCCAGCCAGCAGCACATAAATATTTGATTTGCATTATTTTTATCCCCGTTAAAAACTTCTGATTAAGTGCTGATTTAAATATAAGCGAACATTGATATTCCATCAACACTACAATTAATGACAGCACCATCTTGCATCAAGAATGGGCTGAAAAACCGTGGGAATAATGCAAATTTTTTATACCTTGAGGCCCAGGTTTGCCGGATGCATGCGCACTTTTCCCCCACGGTCTGACGTGGCAGGATAGGTGCCCCTCCCCTCCCTTGCGCCAGCCCCATGCAACACCACATCGTCTATCTTGAATCCGGCGCCGTTATTGCCGATCTGCGCCCGCCCCGCCAGGCCCACCACTGGACAGCCCACGAGGCCACCCCCCAAGATCAGGTGGAAACCCGCCTTCAGGACGCCACCATCGCCATCATCAACAAGGTGAAGCTGGATGCCGATCTGATTGCCCGTCTGCCCCGGCTGCGCATGATTGCGATTGCCGCCACCGGCTATAACAACGTGGATCTGGATGCCTGCCGGGCCCGGGGCATCGTGGTGTCCAATGTACGCGGCTACGCCCGGGAGACCGTGCCCGAACACGTATTTGCGCTGCTGCTCGCCCTCGCCCGCCAGATCGGGCCCTACCACCGCTCGGTGGCGGCTGGGCGCTGGCAGGAAAGCACCCAGTTTTGCTACTTCGATTACCCCATCCGTGATCTGGCCGGCATGCGTCTGGGCCTACTTGGGGGCGGCGTATTGGGCCAGGGCGTGGCCCGGCTGGCCGAGGCTTTCGGGATGCAGGTGATCCAGGGCGAACGCAAGGGCGCCACCGATCTGCGCCCGGGCCATGTGCCGTTTGAAACCCTGATCCGCGAAGCCGACGTGATCAGCCTCCATTGCCCCCTCACCGAGGCCACCCGGCACCTGATCGGCGCCCCCGAGCTGGCGGCCATGAAACCGGGTGCGCTACTCATCAACACCGCCCGGGGCGGGCTGGTGGATGAACAGGCCCTGGCCGACGCCCTGCGCACCGGGCAGATTGGCGGCGCGGGCTTTGACGTGCTGACCGAAGAGCCGCCCCGGGACAACCCGCTCCTCGCGCCCGACATTCTGGCCCTGGGGAATTTCATCCTGACGCCCCATGTGGCCTGGTCCAGCGGCAAAGCCATGCAGGCCCTGGCCGACCAGGTGACACAGAATATCGAAGCCTTCATCGACGGCCAGCCACGCAACAACCTGAACGATATGGCATAAAGGGTTCCAACATCCCCTTTGGGGTAAGATTCCGGCTTTCCACCGTAGGCCGGAATCTCCCCCGGGGAGTGCGTTGTCGGCCTGTCGGTTCCCCCTAGCCTGCGTGGGTGAACAAGCGCCCCGCTCCGATGACCGGTTGCCATGCCAAGCCTGCTTTCTCCGGCCCTCACCCCCCTGATCGGCACCCTCGCTCTGGGCAAGGGTTTCCAGTTTCACGCGCTGATCTGCCACGATAAACGCCAGATCCGCCCTTTGCTCCAGCCCCTGCGGGAAGCGGTACAAGGGCGCCGGGGGCATCCGGTGCAGCTGGAACATCTGCTGCCCAGCGAACTCCTGCCCCATACCCAGGCCCTGGAGGGTGAAGCCCTCATCCGGTTGGTGCTCAACTGTCTGATCAGCCTGAGCAAACCAGGGGCGAGCGAGGCACTCCAGCTCATCCTGCTGGATGCCAGCAGTGCCGACGGGGATGACTTCCCCGCCTGGCGGCTCCTGTTCCAGCGCCTGAACGGCATGTATGACGCCCTGCGGGACAGCCTGCCCGCCGGCCTGCTGATCTGTCTGCCGCCCGCCCTGGAAAAGGCTTTTATCCAGGACGCGCCAGAATTCTGGGGCAACCGGCGTACCACCGTGCGCCTTGAAAGCGCTCAGGGCGCGCCCAGTCAGACGCCCGTGCTGGAGCATCTGCCCCAAGTACAAGAAACGCCGGTCGATCCCCCCAGCCCCGAACTGCTGGCCGCCCGGGCTGCCCTCAAGGCGCGCACCCAAGACCCCACCCTGCGCCGCCAATTAATGGTGTTGCTGGGCAAGCGCGGCGATGAGCAGGCCCAAAAAGGCCATTCTGCCGAAGCCCTCAAGGCCTACCGGGAATGCGTGATCCTGAGCACCAGCCTGACCCGTCTGGACCCGGCCAATACCCGCTGGCAGCGGGATCTGTTCGTCAGCCAGATCAAGATGGGGAATGTGCTGCTGGGGCGTAGCGAGGCCGCCGAGGCGCTCAAAGCCTTTCGGGCCAGCCATGCCATTGCCGAAACCCTGGCCTGCCAGGATCCGGGCAACACCCTGTGGCAGCGGGATCTGTCGGTCAGCCTGGATCGGCTGGGCGATGCCTTCCAGGCCCTGGAAGATGCCGACGCAGCCCTGGAGGCCTTCCAGGAGCGCTTGGGCATTGTGGACGGCCTGGCCCGGCTGGACCCGAACAACACCCAGCTGCAACGGGATCAGGCGGTGAGCTGCCTCAAGATCGGCGATCTGCAACTGGCCGCCGAACATCACCGAGAGGCCCTGGCCAGCTTTCAGCGTGGGGTGTTCATCACCCGCGCCCTGGCCCACAAGGAACCCCACAACCTGCTGTGCCTGCGGGATCTGTCGGTGAGCTACAACAAGATCGGCGACATGCTGCTCGCCCAGGGCGATGGCCCGGGGGCGAGTGATGCCTACCAGGATGCCCTCGAAATCGCCCGGGGGCTGGCCATTCGCGATCCGGCCAATGCCCAGTGGCAGGTGGATGTGGCCGTCGCCTGTAGCAAGCTGGGCGCCCACGCGGGCCTGCCCCTGGGGGAGCGCCGCACCCATCTGCGCCAGGGGCGGGAGATTTTGAACACCCTGCGCCAGAGCGGGCGCCTGCAACCCGGGCAAAACTGGATCGAGTGGTTTGACCTGCTGCTGACCGCCCTACCCGTTTAAACACCGTTTCAACCCTGTTTAAATCGGCAAGCCCGCAACTCAGGCTGATGGAGCCGCCGCCTTGCGCAGCCCCCGGGGCTTGGGGGCCTCGGCGGGGCCCGGCAGGGGCTCGAACAGGGCCCGCAACTCGTCTTCGCCAAACTTGACCGTGCCCTCGTGGTCTTCAGACAGGATGCTGGCCGCCAGATCGGCCTTCTTTTCCTGGAGGGCGAGAATCTTCTCTTCGATGGAGCCGGCCACCACCAGCTTGTACACAAACACGGCCCGGGTCTGGCCGAGGCGGTGGGCCCGGTCGGTGGCCTGGTTTTCGGCAGCGGGGTTCCACCAGGGGTCGTAGTGGATCACCGTATCGGCGGCGGTCAGGTTGAGCCCCACCCCACCGGCCTTCAGGCTGATCAGGAAAATGGGCACCTGGCCCTCCTGGAACTGGCGGATGGGGGTTTCCCGGTCTTCGGTCTTGCCCGTGAGGGTGACATAGCGGATGTCGGCCGCGTGCAGCTCATCGGCAATCAGCTCCAGCATGCCGGTGAACTGGGAGAACACCAGCACCTTGCGCCCCTCTTCCACCAGCTCGGGCAGCATGTCCATCAACAGATCCAGCTTGGCCCGCTCCTTGACCCGGGCTGCCGTGGTGGTTTTGAGCAGGCGCGGGTCGCAGCACACCTGGCGCAGCTTGAGGAGCGCATCCAGGATCACGATCTGGCTGCGGGCGAGGCCCTTGCGCTCAATCTCTTCCCGCACCCGCTTGTCCATGGAGGCACGCACGGTTTCGTACAGATCCCGCTGGCGCCCTTCCAGCTCCACACTGCGCACCACGATGGTCTTGGGCGGCAGGTCGCGGGCCACTTCTTCCTTGCGCCGGCGCAGGATGAAGGGCGCAATGCGGCGCGCCAGCACCTGGCGGCGCAGCCCGTCTCCCTGCTTTTCGATGGGGGTACGCCAGCGGCTGGTGAAGTCCCGGGAATCCCCCAGAAACCCCGGCAACAGAAAATCAAACTGGCTCCACAGCTCGCCCAGATGGTTTTCCAGGGGCGTGCCCGTGAGGCACAACCGATGCCGGGCCTTGAGCTTGCGGATCACCTGGGCGGCCTGACTGGCGGCGTTCTTGACGGTCTGGGCCTCATCCAGGATCAGACCGTGAAACTCATGGGCCAGCAGCGCCTCCTGATCCCGCCACAGGAGCGGGTAGGTGGTGAGGCAGACATCGTGCTCGGGGATGCGCTCGAAGGCCTCGGCCCGCTGGCTGCCCCGCAGGCTGAGCACCCGGAGGTCGGGGGCGTAGCGTTCCGCCTCCCGCTGCCAGTTGAACACCAGCGAGGTGGGCAAGACCACCAGGGCGGGCTTGTCCAGCCGCCCGGCGCGTTTTTCCACCAGCAGGTGGGCGAGGGTCTGGGCAGTTTTCCCCAGGCCCATGTCGTCCGCCAGGATGCCGGCCAGATCATGGCTCCACAGGTGCTGGAGCCAGCTGAGGCCTTCCCGCTGGTAGGGGCGCAGCTCAAGCTTGAAACTCCGGGGCACCGGCACCCGGCGCGGCTGGGCCATCTGACGGATGCGCTCCAGCCATTCATCCAACCGGCCCCGGCCCAGCACTTCCCAATCGTCCCCCAGGGCCTCGGCCACCCGGGGGGCATCCAGCGGCGAGAGGGCCCGGGCCTCACCGTTGCCATCAAACAGATCCACCAGGGTGCGGGCGAGGGGCTTGAGGCGCCCGGCGGGCAGGCCAATGCGCTCGCCTCCTTCGAGCACCACGACCACCTGCATGTCGTCGGGAATACGGTCGAGCAGCTGTGTATCCAGCCAGCGAGGGTCGCGCCGGAACACCGCATGGAGCATGGGCGCCAGATCCAGCCGGCGCCCGTCCACCTCGATGCCCAGGCTCAGTTCGAACCAGCCACCCTCGCCCTCTTCAATACTCGCCTCCCAGCTATCCGGCAGCAGAATGTGGTGGCGGAAGCCGGACGGGGTGATGATTTCCCAATCAACCTCTTCCAGCAGGGGCACCATCAGGGCGTAGAAGTTGGCCCAGCGGGGCTCGCTATCCAGCCCATGGGCCCCTTCGGGCACAAAGCCGGGGGTGTGGAACCAGCTGCGCCGCAGGGGCTTGAAGCCCAGGGTCTGGAACACCATCCAGGCGCGTTCTTCGGCATCCTGATCGCGCTCCACCTTGACCAGACGCCCATCCGGCAGGCTGGCCAAGGTGTCGGTACTGCCTGGGGTGAAGCGGGCGTCCCCGTAGCAGAACTGGGGTACCACCAAATCGTACTCTTCGATGGCGAAGGTCGGATCATAGCTGCGATGCTTGCGCCAACCCGAGCAGCGCAGGGTGGAAAGCTCCAGCCGTCCTTTGAAAGGGGCGCGGTATTCGCCCACCACCACCTGGCTGCCGGGCGAGGGCAGGCGGGGAGCGAGTTCTTCGAGGGTGCTGGCAATAATCGGGACTTCATACCGATTGAGGGGTGGCAGGAGCAGCAGCTCGGCCACCAGGGCGCCATCGGGCAGCTCGACCCGGCCCGCTTCGCCAACGCTGGGGTCGAGATAGACCAGGGGCTGGGTCGCCACCACTTTGGGGGCGCGGGGCTCGGTTAGTACCGCAGCCTTGAACCCACCCTCCTGGATGGGCAGCCACTCCAGGCGCCCAGGGCGGGACGGGGCCGCCTTGAGGGGGCGCAGATCGCCCCCTTCGGCATGCCACAGGTAGGCCCGCCCGGTGGCGAGGGCCGCCTCGAACAGCGCAAACCCACTCTCGCCCTGGAGCACCGGCCAGCCATAGGCGCCGGCCCGGCGGGCGTTTTCGCGCAGCAGGCGAAAAACATGCAAATCCTCATCGCGCACAAAGCTGGGGGGGCGCAACAGGGCCTGCTCGTAGTTGGTCCATTCGGCCCCCTGGTCGGCCAGACTGCCATCGGCCTTCAGGCGCGCCTTGGCCAAGCCCAACTCAAGCCGATCAGCACCATCGCCCGTGAGGGCATGCAGCAGCCGGAACAGGTAGAAGATCCCTTCCTTGGCGGCCGGCTTGCGGCTGGCTGGGCCGGCGGCCTTGGTGATCCGCTTGCGCACCTCGCTCGCCCAACGCAGGATTTCGTCCCGGGGGCCCGAAAGCAGATTGTCGGCACTCCGGGCGGCTATCAGCACCGCCGCCGCGTGCTTGCAGCGATTACCCACCGGGCAGCTGCAACGGGTGGTGATGTCCACCGAGTTATGGCCGTAGAACTCCTTGCGCCCAAGCTTGATGCTGATCTTATAAGGTTGGGCCTCGCTGCCCTGGACCAGGGCCTGGAGCTGATGGCCATTCCGGCTCAGGTTGCGCACCTGGCCCACACAGGCCCGGGCCCGCAGCAGCGTGACCTGGGCAAAGAACTCGGCCAGGGTGGCATCATTCAGCTGCCCCAGCAGCCGGCCAAAATCGGAGCTATCAGGCATTAGACGCTCCCAGCCCCAGGCCAGCGGCTTCCAGCAGGGCCGGCAGGGCCTCGGCAGCGCGTAGCGGGAGCTGAATCTCCACGTGTGCGCTCACCGGGGTATGACCCGGGTTGATTTCTATGGTGGGAATCCCCGCCTCAGCCGCCCAGATCACCGGGCCGGCAATGTAAGGAAAGGCGCTGCCAGTGCCCACCGAGATCACCAGATCCGGCCCGGCGGCCAGCACCGCCTCGTAGCGCTGCACGGCGGCTTCGGGCAGGTTTTCGCCAAACAGCACCACCTCGGGGCGCAGCATCCCGCCGCAATGGGGGCATTCGGGGGGCAGGGCGAGGCCGGCGTAGCTTTCCACCTGGCGAGTGCGCGCACAGGCGGTGCAGCGCAGGGTGTGCAGGCTGCCGTGGATTTCGATCACATCATGGGAGCCGGCCTGGGTATGGAAACCGTCGATGTTCTGGGTGAGTACCGTCACCCCGCCATGCATCGCCTCCAGCCGGGCCATGGCGTAGTGGGCCGCGTTGGGACGGGCGCCCCGGCAGGCAGCCTCGATACGGGCCAGGTACTGCCAAGTCACCTCAGGCCGGCGTTTGAACATCTGGCCCGACAGGGCCTGTTCGATGGGAATGCCCAGTTCGGTCAATTGCCCTTCATACAGGCCGCCTACGCCCCGATAAGTAGGTAAACCCGAGTCCGCCGAGAGGCCTGCGCCCGTGATGAACAGAATGCGTTGGGCCGATGCCAGCAGGCCGGCGGCCTGGGCAAGCAGAGAAGAATGGGGGCTGGGGGGATTCATGCTGCCAGGACTCGCATGTGATTATGCAGAAGCCGGGATTGAACTCCCGACGCAAAGGTGGAATTCTGACCGACTCGCCCTTACCCTGCCAGCCCATACAGCCAAGGAGATTCAAGATGTGTCAGCTTTTGGGCATGAACTGCAATGTGCCTACCGATATTTGCTTTTCCTTCGCCGGCTTCCGGGCCCGGGGCGGGCTCACCGACATCCACAAGGATGGCTGGGGGATCGCCTTCTTCGAAGACCGGGGGGTACGGGTGTTTCTGGATCCGCAAGCAAGCAGCACCTCTCCCATCGCCGAGCTGGTGCGCAGCTATCCGATCCGCTCACGCAACGTGATCGCCCACATCCGCAAGGCCACCCAGGGGGAAACCCGGCTGGAGAACACCCACCCCTTTCAGCGGGAACTGTGGGGACGCCCCTGGGTGTTCGCCCACAATGGCAACCTGCTCGACTACGCACCCGCCTCGCAGGGCTGGTATCAGCCGGTGGGCAGCACCGACTCCGAACGCGCGTTCTGCGCGATCATGGAAGGGCTGCGCCAGCGCTTTCCGGAGGGTGAGCCTGATCTGGCTGCACTCCACCAGGCGGTGGCCGAGATGGCCCGGGACATCGGCGCCCATGGAGAATTCAACTTCCTGCTCTCGGACGGGCGCTGTCTGCTCGCCCATGCGGCCTCGCGCCTGAGCTATGTGGTGCGCCAAGCCCCCTTCGACGAGGCGCACCTGAAGGATCAAGACATCACCATGGATTTCCGCCAGCACACCCAACCCGATGACCGGGTCGCCGTGGTGGCCACCCTGCCCCTGACGGATAACGAACCCTGGACCACCATTCCGCCTGGCCATCTGGTGCTTTTCGTGGAGGGTCAAGCCACTGCTGCACCCCTGCCCACCCGCCCATTTCATCGCCCGGAGTGATGCATTACGGGAACTGTTATAAATGGTCAGAATTGGCTAAAAGCCATACTCCGGCGCCGGTGTACGCGGATCATTGTTAGGGTCACATCCCATATAACCGGGCTAGAATCCCTACAAAATCCCTTGCATGCCTTGCCCCACCATGACCATTCATCTTCCCGACTGCCCCCTGTGCGCCGCGCAGGATGAAAACATCCTCTGGCAGGACGCCAGTTGCCGTGTGATCCGGGTGGCCGACCCCGATTACCCGGGCTACTGCCGCCTGATCTGGAAATCCCACGTGGCCGAGATGAGCGACCTGACCCCGGCTGAGCAGCTGCATTGCTTCAAGATCCTGATGGGGGTGGAGGTGGCCCTGCGCGAGTGCTTCCAGCCCGCCAAGATCAACCTGGCCAGCCTGGGCAACATGGTGCCCCACCTGCACTGGCATCTGATCCCCCGGTATCGGGAAGACCGGCATTTCCCCCAGCCCATCTGGGGCAGCGCCCGCCCGGAGATTCAAGCCTCCCCAGCCCCTGCGGTGGATGACGCCCGTCTCGCCGTGGCCATCCGTAACGCCATCGCCGAACAACTCGCCGGTTGAGCAGGAGAAGACCATGCCAGAAGCTTCCGCCTCCCTTTCTGATCTGCGCACCCTGGAGCAATACCACAAGCAGC
>JAJTBM010000253.1 GCA_021286885.1 Rhodocyclales bacterium | reverse complement strand
GCATTTGGGCCAGATGCTCGTTGAGCCGACTCCGGTTGGGGAGAGCGGTGAGGCTGTCGTAATGGGCCAGGTGCCGGATGCGCATTTCGGCTTCAATTTTTTCGGTCAGATCCAGCACAATCCCCACAAAGCCCAGCACTTGTTGTTCCGGGCTGCGCACGACCGAGATCGACAAGCTGGCGGTGAATCGGCTGCCATTCTTGCGGACCAATTCGACCTCCTGCGGTACCCTGAATTTCTCCGAGATGGCCAGATTCAATTCCAGCTGCCCTTCCCGGGTGCGAATAGGGGGTGCTTGGCCGGTGTCTAGGGGCGGGAACAGGTGCTGAACATGAAGGCCTATCAGTTCGTCGTGTGCATACGCAAATAAGTTGATACTGGCAGGATTGAGCCGCTGAATGATGCCCTGAGGATCTGTGTACAAGATTGCGTATTCAGCGCAGTCCAGAATGGCTTGCTGCAGCTGAGTGGTTTCCCGGAGCTGGTAGACTGAATGCGCATGTTGAGCGACTTCATTTTGCAGCTGCAGATTGAGCATTTTCTGGATTTTCACCAGATTTTCGAGAGCTTCTTTTGCGTTTTCCAGACTTTCTGTCTGCTCTTCCACCTGAGCCTGGATGGCGCTGGCTCGGGTTTCAAGCACACGTCCGAGCCATGCAACCAGAAGGCTGACCAATAAGGAAGCTGCCAAGGGGGCATAGGCCTGGATGCCAGGAGATGAGTAATAGTGGCCCGGCTGGGGGGTCAGCTGGAGTTCCCAGTCCTGGTCGCCAAAGCGAAGCGTTGTGGTGCGTATGAAGGGGCCGCTGGGGGGAGCGCTGTTCTGACTTGTCTGAGGGGAGTTGAGGTGGACGTTCAGACTGGGGGCTTGTCCTTCCACTGCCGGGCGCAGAGCCGTGGCGAGAAGTCGTGTCAAGTCCAGCTCGATAAACACCAGTGCCCGTTGTGGGTTATCGGCACCCTGGGGCGCTGCGATAGCGGAAAACAGGAAAGCCCGCTGGTTGTTGGTGTTTCTATCCTGCAGCCAGGCCGTGCCGCTTGTGCTGAGCTTTTCTTCAGCTCGCTGCAGGCTGTGTTCCAGGGTTTGGCGCGTGCGGAGTTCGGGGAAGCAGGTCTCGGTGAGGAACGGTGTTCCCGTAGGGGGGCAGGCAGGGCCTTCCACACTGCGAAGGATGATTTGTGCACCTTTTCTCACGAGTACGCCTAAATTCACCACATCTGGATAACTGTGCAGAATGGGTTGCCCAACGGCTTCCAGATTGCTGTATTGGCGATTCAAAGAAAGCTGGCGGCTGATCAGGTCGGCCTTGCTGGCGAGTTGTTCCAGATGGTGCTGGAGCAGGGCTTGGTACAGCTTGGCATCGCGCAAGAAGAAGGCTTGAGCGGTCTGCTCACTCTGGTTGATCAGATCCCGGTGAGCCACGATGCCTACCGTATTGATGGCAAGGCAGATCAGTGCAATGCGCCAATAGCGCAGCAGTAGTGGTAACGGGGCGGCGATTTCCGGCAGGCGCAGCATCGAGACTCCAAGGCGTGCCAAGGGCGTGCCCGGTGGGCACGCCTGGACTTGCTGGAATTACGGCGCGGGGCTGGAGGCCTTGAGTGCAGAACGGGTTTGAGCACCCTGTGCCAAAGGCATGAGGATATGTTTTGGCGTGGTGCTGGATGGGCTCAGCCTTGCCCGTAGGTGCGGAAGCGCTGCATGACTTCGGCCATTTGAGCATCATCCAGAATTTGCGGAGCCCCCAGCAGACAGGTGCGGTAATACTGCTGGCACAGGGTTTCAAACTCCAGTGCCAGTGCCAGGGTGTGGCGCAGATCCCGGCCAAACACGATCATCCCGTGGTTGGCCAGCAGGCAGGCACTGCGCCCTTCCAGCGCACTGATGGCGTTGCTGGACAGATCCTGGGTGCCGAAGGTGGCGTAGGGCGCGCAGCGGATGTCAGCGCCGCCAAAGCGGGCGATCATGTAGTGGAAGGCGGGGATGTTCTGCCCTTGGCAGGCCAGGGCGGTGGCGAACGGCGAGTGGGCATGCAGAATGGCGCCGGCTTCGGGCCGGGCGGCGTACAGGTCCCGGTGGATGCGCCATTCGCTCGATGGGGCGCAGATACCCTGCCAACTCCCGTCCATGGCCATCAGGCTCATTTCTTCGGGGCGGCAGTCTTCCCCCGAGCGTCCGGTAGGGGTAATCAGGAAGCCCCGGTTGCAACGCACGCTCACATTGCCCGAGGTGCCGGTATTCAGTCCTTTGTCCAGCATGGCGCGGGCGGTGACGATGAGTCCCTCGCGCAGCACGTTTTCATTCATGGTGATCAATCTGTCAGCGTCAGGAGAGGCGGGCCGAGTCGTGGGCCGAGTCGTGGGCCGAATTGCGGGCCGGATGAAGGGCGGCCAGCTGCCCCGGTGCGTGGGCGCCAGTTTCGGTGATGATGGCCCGGATTAGCCCCGCCGGGGTTACGTCGAAGGCCGGATTGCAGACCTGTTGGGCCTCCGGCAGGATGCGGCAGTGGCTGAGCTGGCCGTTTGCATCCAGCCCCGGGATCAGCCGGAACTCGTCGCCGGAGCGCTCTTCGATGGGAATCTGGCGCCCGCTGGGACAGGTCAGATCCACCGTGGACCAGGGGGCTGCTACGTAGAAGGGAAGCCCGTGGGCCTGGGCCGCCAGCCCCTTCAGGTAGGTGCCCACCTTGTTGGCGGCATCGCCGTTGGCCGCAATGCGGTCGGCGCCCACGATCACCGCATCCACCCGTCCCTCGGCCATCAGCCAGCCGGCGGCGTTGTCAGCAATCAGTGTATGGGGAATGCCCGCTTGATGGAGCTCCCAGGCAGTCAGCAAACCCTGGTTGCGCGGGCGGGTTTCGCTCACCCACACATGCACCGGCACGCCCGCCGCGTGGGCCGCATAGATGGGCGCGAGCGCCGTTCCATGTCCGCAGGTAGCCAGCCAGCCCGCATTGCAATGGGTCATGAGCTGGAGCGGAGCGCCTTGGCGGGCAGCGATGAGCGGGGCGAAGGCCGCGAGGCCGTGCGCACCGATTGCCTGGTTGGCGGCGGCGTCTTCGGTGCGAATGGCGTCGGCTTCGGCCCAGGCGGCGGCGGGGCGGGCCTCAGGGGTGAGAGGGGCCAAAACCTGCTGCATCCGATCCAGCGCCCAGTGCAGGTTCACCGCCGTGGGTCGGGTGGCTCGTAGGCACTGGTCGGCAGCGGCCAGCCGGGTGTCGCCGCTTGCGCTTTTAAGGGCCAGGGCGATGCCATAGGCGGCGGTCGCACCAATCAGCGGTGCGCCCCGCACCTGCATGCTGCGAATGGCGTGGGCGGCGTCTTCCAGGGTGGAGAGCGCAACATAGTGTTCTCCATGGGGGAGGCGGGTCTGGTCAAGGATCAGAACCTGTTGGCCGTCCCGGCGCAGGGTGGGGCAGGGGGCGGCAGAGCGGCTGGGCACGTGGAGTCCTTTGCTTGGAACAGGCGGCAGGGCGCGAGACATGGTGAATGGCGAAAGATTGGGCCGAATTGTAACGAGGAACCCGCAGGGGGACGAGGCCGAATCCCCATCGCTGGCCGAGCGGGGGCGCTTCTGCCAGAATTTCAGGGCTGAAACCGGAGATTCCCCGATGCCCCGCCTGCCTTTTGAAGTTCAGTCCCGCCTGCCCGCCGTGGGCACTACCATCTTCACCCGCATGTCCCGCTTGGCCCAGGAATGCGGCGCCATCAACCTGTCCCAGGGGTTTCCCGATTTTGAAGCCGACCCCGAGCTGTTTGCCCGGGTTCAGCACTGGATGCGAGCAGGGGCCAACCAGTACGCGCCCATGGCCGGTATGCCCCAGCTGCGGGAAGCCATTGCCACCAAGCTCCAGGCCCTGTACGGCGCGGCCTACGATGCTGAAACCGAGATCACCGTGACGGCGGGGGCCACCCAGGCCCTATTCACCGCCGTGGCGGCCCTGGTGCACCCGGGGGACGAGGTGATCGTGTTCGAGCCGGTGTATGACTCCTATATCCCGGCCATCGAGCTGCAGGGGGGCATGGTGCGCCGCGCCCGGCTTCAGGCCCCCGACTACCGTCCGGACTGGGCCGAGGTGGCTGCCCTGATCAGCCCTCGCACCCGGATGATCATGATCAACACGCCCCACAACCCCAGCGGGGCGGTGTGGAGTGCTGCCGATATGGCCCAGTTGGCCGCCCTGGTGCGGGGCACCGACATCATCATCGTGTCGGATGAAGTGTACGAACACATCGTGTTTGATGGCGCCCGCCACGAGAGCGTGGCCCGTTATCCCGAGCTGGCCGAGCGCAGTCTGGTGGTGTCCAGCTTCGGCAAGACTTACCACGTCACCGGCTGGAAGGTGGGCTACCTCTGCGCCCCGGCGGCCCTCATGGCCGAATTCCGCAAGGTGCACCAGTTCAATGTGTTCACGGTGAATACTCCGGTGCAGCTGGCCCTGGCCGATTTCATGGCCAACCCGGCCCACCATCTGGAACTCGCTGCCTTCTACCAGCAGAAGCGCGACCAGTTCCGGGCCGCCCTAGCCGCAACCCATTTTGAACTTCTACCCTGCGCCGGTACGTATTTCCAGACGGTGCGCTATGGAGCCATTTCAGATGCCTCCGACACCGCCTTCGTGGAGTGGCTCACCCGGGAGGTGGGCGTGGCGGCGATTCCCCTGTCGGCATTTTTTACCGATGGGCGGGATGAGGGCGTGATTCGCTTCTGTTTTGCCAAGCGCCCGGAAACCCTCCAGGCGGCCTGCGAGCGTCTGGAACGCTTCTGCTAAACTCGCGCCGCCTTGAAGGAGAGCGTTCCGTGCGTAACTTGCTGCTGTTTTTGCTGTTGCTGTTTGTGATTTTTCAGGTACGGCGCAGCTTCGTGCGCAAACCACCCGCAACTCGTGCGCCCGAGGAAGGCCCCGATGCGGGGGCGGCCGTGCCTCCCCAGGCCATCGAGAGCGAAGAGGTGCTGCCCTGCGCCCACTGTGGCCT
>JAJTBM010000252.1 GCA_021286885.1 Rhodocyclales bacterium | reverse complement strand
CCTTTTACCAGTACGGTGCGGCAGCGGCCTTCCACACCTGGCTGCCCAACGCGGATGAGATGGACTGGCTGTCCCAGAAATACCCCAACAGCTTCGACAAGTACTACCGCCCGCGCCTGGAGTTCTGGCGCGAGCAGGCCCAGCAGGGCAAGCGCTTTTACAACAAGACCTTGCCCATGCTGTGCCAGACCTGCCAGATCCCGATGCTGTTCACCGAACCCGGCGACCCCACCCAGATCTGCTACCGGGAAGTGGATTACCAGGGCAACAAGTACCACTTCTGCTCGGATGGCTGCCAGGAGATCTTCGCGCACGAGCCCGAAAAGTACATCCAGGCCTGGCTGCCGGTGCATCAGATCTACCAGGGCAACTGCTTCAAGCCGGGCACCGATCCCCAGGCCGAAGGCTTCGACCCCCTCGCGGCGGTGCTGGATTACTACCACCTGAACCACGGCCAGGACAACCTGGACTTTGAAGGCTCGGAAGACCAGCGCAACTTTGCCGCCTGGCGCGGTCAGGCCACCCGCAACAGCACCGGCCCGGAGTGAGCCTGCTGCGCCGCCTTTCTGCCTAACCTTTTCCTTATTCACGTTTGATCCACGTTTGATCCACGCTGGATCCACGATTGCAGCCCGGGCCCGGCATGGCGCCCCCCGGGCCGAGGAGCCCCCCATGGCCGTTACCGCCCTGCGTGACTACCGTTTTGAACCCGCCGACGCCCTGGAACACTTCCACGGCAATCAACTGCTCTACATCGGCTGGGATGCCCACCTGATGTTCTGCGCCCCCTTCTGCCTGCCCCTGCCGCCCGGCATGCCCTTCGGGGCGCTGGTGGACGAGGTGCTGCCGGGCGTGTTTGGCGCCCACCCGGACTTTGCCCGGATCGACTGGGCCCAGGTGCGCTGGCTCAAGTCTGGCCAGCCCTGGCAGCCCGACTTTGGCCGCAGCCTGGCCGACAACGGCCTGGGCCACAAGGATGTGATCCGTTTCCGTACCCCGGGCCTGGACGGCATCCGGGCGTCCTGCAGCTAAGCCCCAGGGGCGCGGCCTTGGGCTGCGCCCGGGAGAGATTGAGCATGAGCCACGAACTGAGCATCGAACCCCTCGGCCAGACCATCCGCGTCGAGCCAGGACAAACTCTGCTGGATGCCGCCCTGCGGGCCGGTATCTGGCTGCCCCACGCCTGCTGCCACGGGCTGTGTGCCACCTGCAAGGTGCGGGTGACGGATGGCGAGATCGAGCACGGCGAAGCCTCCTCGTTTGCGCTGATGGATTTTGAGCGGGAGGAGGGCCTCGCCCTGGCCTGCTGCGCCACCCTGCAAAGCGACGCCACCATCGAAGCCGCCATCGACGAAGACCCGGATGCACTGTCCATCCCGGTGCAGGATTTTTACGGCCAGCTTGAACACATCGAAGCCCTCACCCCCACCATCAAGGGGCTGGTGATTGCGCTGGACCCGGCGGGCCCGCCGCTACGCTTTCAGGCGGGGCAATACATCAACCTGCACCTGCCCGGGCTGGGGGCCGGGGTGAGCCGCGCTTTCTCCGTCGCCAGCCCGCCCGCCCACGGGCACCGGCTGGAGCTCCACATCCGCCGGGTGCCGGGCGGGCAGGGCACCGGCCACATCCACGACACCTGGCAGGTGGGCGACCCGGTGCGCCTCTCCGGCCCCTACGGACGCTTCTTTGTGCGCAGGTCCCGGGCCATGCCGATGATTTTCATGGCGGGGGGCTCGGGCCTGTCCAGCCCGCGCAGCATGATTCTGGATCTGCTCGCCCAGGGCTGGGACGGCCCCATCACCCTGATCGTGGGCCAGCGCAACCGGGCCGAGCTGTACGGCCACGCGGAATTCCTCGCCCTGGCCGAAGCTCACCCCAACTTCCGCTACCTGCCGGCCCTCTCGGATGAGCCCGCCGATAGCGGCTGGACGGGCTTCCGGGGTTATGTGCATGAGGCCGCCCGCGCCGCGTTCGACAGCGACTTCCGGGGCCACCAGGCCTATCTGTGCGGCCCGCCCGCCATGATCGACGCCTGCATCACCAGCCTGATGCAGGGGCGCCTGTTTGAGCAGGACATCCACACCGAGCGCTTTTTCTCGGCGGCGGATGCCCAGCAGGTGCGCAGCCCCCTGTTCCGCCGGCTCTGATCCGCCGTTTGCCCTGGCTGGCGGTGTACGCCAAGCCTCTAGAGGCTGCCTTTCGTCTTAACAAAAAATCTCGATAAATTTAGTTGACGTCGAGATATTTGCTCTTTATCGTTGCTCCACCCCGGTTCAGGGGATGGAGCAGACACCCTCACATACAAACAAAACAGCCGGCGCACACATGATCGCCGGCACCCCACGCATCCACCACAGGAGGAATTGGCAATGGCGATGACAGGCGTCCTGCGTCCCGGGCATGTGCAACTGCGCGTGCTCGATCTGGAAGAAAGCGTCCGGTTTTACCGGGACGTGGTTGGGCTGGTCGAAACCGGGCGGGATGCCCGGGGCCGGGTGTATTTCAAGGCCTGGGACGAGCGGGATCACCATAGCCTGGTGCTGCGCGAGGCCCCCGAGGCGGGCATGGATTTTCTGGGTTTCAAGGTGCTCGATGCCGCCACCCTGGACGCCCTCGAAGCGGGGGTACAGGCCTTCGGGATTGGCACCGAGCGGCTGCCGGCGGGCGATTTGCTGGCCACCGGCGAGCGGGTGCGCTTCACGGTGCCCACCGGCCACCGGATCGAGCTGTACGCCCACAAAGACGACGTGGGCAATGGCCAGTCCTACACCAACCCCGACCCGTGGGTACCCGGCCTGCAGGGCATGGCGCCGGTGCGCTTTGACCACTGTCTGCTCTACGGCACCGACATCGACGCCACCAAGCGCCTGTTTTGCGAGGTGCTGGGCTTTTATCTGACCGAACGCATCCTGATGGAAGACGGCAAAACCGAGCTGGGCATCTTTCTGGCCTGCTCGCCCAAGGCCCACGACATTGCCTTCGTGCGCCACGCCGAGCCGGGCAAGCTGCACCACGTTTCGTTTCTGCTCGAAAGCTGGGAGCAGGTGCTGCGCTCGGCAGACATCATGTCCATGAACCGGGTCTCCATCGACATTGGCCCCACCCGCCACGGCGTGACCCGGGGCGCCACCATCTACGCCTTCGACCCCTCGGGCAACCGCTTCGAGACCTTCTGCGGCGGCTACCAGACTTATCCGGACGCCCACCCGCTCACGTGGACATGGGAAGAAGTGGGCGCGGCGGTCTTCTACCACGACCGCGCCCTCAACGAGCGCTTTCTGGGCGTGGTGACCTGAGCATGCTAGGTCGCCGCCTTTCCGGCTGCTGATCCGCAGAGAGCCGCCACCTCCGGGTGGCGCAGGGGTGGCCCGCCCCCAGGGCAAATCCGCATGACCGGCGTCCGCCCCCTGGAGGGCACATCACAACAGCCGGCATGCACCGACAGACCTATGGAGGAGATTGAACAATGGCAATGACCGGCGTGCTGCGGCCCGGCCACGTACAGATGCGTGTGCTGGATCTGGAAGAGAGCATCAAGTTCTACACCGACGTGCTCGGCCTGGTGGAAACCGGGCGGGACGGGCAGGGGCGGGTGTATTTCAAGGCCTGGGATGAGCGGGACCACAACAGCTTCATCATCCGCGAGGCCGACCAGGCCGGGATGGATTTTCTGGGGCTCAAGGTGGCTGATGCGGCCACCCTCAAGCGCCTGGAATCCGACTTGCGCGCCTATGGGGTCGAGACCACCCGCATTCCAGCCGGCGAAATGCTGGAAACCGGCGAGCGGGTGCGCTTCACCATCCCCTCCGGCCACGCGCTGGAGCTGTACTGGCAGAAAACCGATGTGGGCAACGGCCAGCCCTACATCAACCCGGAAGCCTGGATCGCCCAGTCGGAACACGGCATCGCCCCGGGCCGTTTCGACCACATCCTGCTCTACGGCCCCGACATCGAGGCCTCGCAAAAGCTGCTTCAGGACGTGCTGGGCTTTTACCTGGTGGAGCATGTGGTGCTCGAAGACGGTGAAACCGACCTCGCCATCTGGCTTTCCACCTCCATCAAGGCCCACGACATCGCCTTCGTGCGCCACCCGGAGCCGGGCAAGGTACACCACGTGGCCTTCCTGCTCGAAAGCTGGGAAAAGGTGCTGCGCGCCGCCGACATCATGTCCATGAACCGGGTGTCCATCGACATCGGCCCCACCCGCCACGGCGTAACCCGGGGCACCACCATCTACGCCTTCGACCCTTCCGGCAACCGTTTTGAAACCTTCTGTGGCGGCTACCAGGCCTACCCGGACTGGGAACCCATCAAATGGACCATGGACGACGTGGGCCGGGGCGTGTTCTACCACGACCGCAAGTTGAACGAGACGTTTTTGAGCGTGGTGACCTGAGGCACGACCGGCACCATCGGGCCCCGCCATGGGGCCCGGGTGTCAGCGGCTCACGTTCTTGAACAACTCATCCGGCAACAGTCGCACCACATCCAGGGTACGGCGTATGTGGTCTGCGAGGATCTCGCAGGCCCGGTCGGCGTCGCGGGCGAGCACGGCCTTGCACAGGGCCTCGTGTTCGGCGTGAACGTCCCGGGGGATGTGCTGTTCCTTGCGGTATAGGCTGATGCGCCGGTAGCGCTCGGACTGCTGGTAGAGGATGTGCTGGAAGTGGGCGAGCCAGCGGGAAGGGGAGGCGGCGATCAGGACTTCGTGGAAGATCCGGTTGCGCTCCTCCCACTCTTCGCGGGCGCCGTCGTGGGTGTCGAGGCGTTCATCGGCCTTGGAGAGGCGGTGGAAGGCGGCGAGCACGTCGGCCTCCCACTGGTCGTCGCCCCGGGCGATGGATTGGCGCAGGGCCTGGGTTTCGAGCAGCACCCGGGTATGGGTGATGTCTTCAAAATCGGCCAGCGAGATGGGCGCCACCCGAAAGCCGCGCTGCCCCTGGGCCACCACCAGCGCATCGGTCACCAGCAGCTGAAGTG
>JAJTBM010000251.1 GCA_021286885.1 Rhodocyclales bacterium | reverse complement strand
GTAGGCGCCTTCGATCAGGATCTCGGTGCCGTGGTAGCCGTAGGCGGAGTAACGCACTTGGCCGCCCGTGGCTTCGAGGCGGGCGCGCAGGGCCTGGCTGCCTTCAATCAGGTACTTGAAGGAGTTAGCGGTGACTTCTTCAAAGTTTTGCAGGATCAGCTTGCCCAGATCGCTGTCCAGCAGCGCACGGGAAGACATGAAGCGGTCGCCCCGGCCCTTGTAGATCCGGTTGGCGATGGCCAGGAACACCTTGACCTTGGGAATCCCGCCCGCCATGGTGTGGGCGAAATACACGTTGCGGCCATCGGGAATCAGGGCTTCCAGCTGGGCCATGACTTCGGCCACGCTGTTGCGGAAACGGGCTTCGCCAGCGGCGCGGCACTTGGCCACCTGATCCCAGTCCAGCTTTTCTTCTTGCCAGTTTTTCAGGGTCAGGCCCGAGAGCAGATCGGTGGGGGTCGGGCTGCCAGCGGGGGCATCCAGATCAAAACCGGCCATCAGCGGCACATTGATGACCTTGCCCCCCAGACGGGCTTCGGCTTCAGCCAGCTCCTCGGCATTGAGCGGACGGAGCGACTGGTCTGCCTCCCGACGGCCTACGGTCATCCCGATGATGGTCATGCCGGCCTTGCGGGCTTCGTTGATCAGACCATTGGCGTAGCCACGGCCAAACAACTCGCCAAACAGCACGAACACGTCACCAGAACGGAACAGATTACCTTGCGGGGGATTTCTCAGAGCGCTCAGATCAGTCACAACAGGGTTCTCGATAAAAGTCGAACGCCGTATTCTAATTTGATCCGGGGCTGGCATCAAATCGGCGCGCATTCTTACAGCAGAAAAACAACGATACAACGCAAAAAATCCTGAAAATCACCGGCAAATTCAGGCTTGCAATGGTGTTGCAAGGCAGTTCAGGCATTGTTTTCAGGTTTTACCTAGCACACACAAAATTCCGCCATGCCACATGCATTGACGACAGCGCATGAAGCATAGCAAAAAGCAAAAAAGCCGGCCCCTTGCGGGAACCGGCTTTCTTGCTGCGGGGCGATCAAACCCCGCTTTCCATTCCTGGATATCAGGCCTTGTTTGCAGCGATGGCCTTGTAGTCCAGCTTTTCCTTGATCCGTGCGGACTTGCCGGAGCGCTGACGCAGGTAGTACAGCTTGGCGCGACGGACGTCACCGCGACGCTTCACTTCGATGCTGGCCACCAGCGGGGAGTAGGTCTGGAAGGTACGCTCAACGCCTTCGCCGGAGGAGATCTTCCGGACGATGAAAGCGGAGTTCAGACCACGGTTGCGCTTGGCGATCACCACGCCTTCGTAAGCCTGCAGACGCTCGCGGTTGCCTTCCTTAACCTTCACCTGAACGATCACGGTGTCACCGGGAGCGAATGCGGGGATGGTCTTGCCCTGGGTCAGGCGGGCGATTTCTTCTTGCTCGAGCTTTTGAATCAGATTCATGTGCGTAACTCCTGAAAAATGTAAGTGGCCAGTGGCCTCTGATGCAGAGCAGGTCGCCACCTGGTGCATCCGTTTGTTCTGAAAACAGCGGGCTCAGCCTGGGGCGGAGTCTTCTGCTTTCTGCTGAGCGTGCCGGAAAGCTTCCAGCAGCCGCTTTTCTTCCTTTCCCTGCACACCACGTTGGGCGAGCAGATCGGGGCGTCGAAGCTCGGTTCTTCCCAGCGACTGTTGCAGACGCCAGCGGCGGATTTCGGCATGATTGCCCGAAAGCAGCACATCCGGCACCTTCATGCCCTCGTAATCAACAGGACGGGTGTAATGGGGACAATCCAGCAGGCCATCGACGAAAGAATCTTCCACCGCTGAATCCTGGTCGTTCAAGGCGCCCGGCAGTTGCCGGATGATCGCATCGAGCAGCACCATCGCCGGCAACTCGCCTCCGGAGAGGACAAAATCACCCAACGATACTTCTTCATCCACACACCGTTCGATGAGGCGTTGATCAACCCCTTCATAACGGCCACACAGCAAAACCAGGGAAGGCTCAGCCACCAGTTCGAGTACCCGCTGATGGTTCAGCGGCTTTCCCTGGGGGGAGAGATACAACACCCGGCCAGCGTGCCCAACCTTTGCTTCCTGACTGGCTTTCGCGGCCTGAATCGCTTTTTCAAGCGGTCCTGGCAGCATCACCATTCCCGGCCCGCCTCCGTAGGGGCGATCATCCACCGTGCGATAGCGATCTTCGGTGAAATCCCGGGGATTCCAGCATTCCAGCTGGTACAGGGAGCGCTCCTGGGCACGTCCAGTGATTCCGAATCCTGACAGGGCGTTGAACATCTCCGGAAAGAGCGTCACAACCCCATAGGCCTTCGGCAATGTGTCACTCACCAGTCAGCTTCCCAATCAACCTTGATGAGTCCGGCGTCCACATCCACTTCGGGCACGTAATTGGCCACAAAGGGAATGAGTCGCTCTTCTTCACCATCCACCACCCGCAGCACGTCATGGGCGCCGGTGGACAGCAGGCTGTCGACCTTACCCAGACACACCCCGGCCAGATTGCGTACTTCCAGGCCGATCAAATCGCCCCAGTAGTATTCATCTTTTTCGGGTGCGGGCAGCGCATCACGGGGCGCTGCGATGTAGTAACCATCGTAAGCTTCAGCGGCGGTACGATCAGGGATCTCGGCAAAAGCGGCGATCAAGTCACCTTTGCCCTGGGCCTTGCAGGCCTTGAGGGTGAAAGGTTTCCATTCGGCGCCTTCCGAGTCGCTGGCGGCGACCCACCACTGGGGCATTTTCTTCCAGGACAGGGGGTCATCACCGAAGGGGTGAATCCGAACCCAGCCCTGAATACCATACGGGGCCACAATGCGCCCCAGCACGATCATCTGCAAAATCTTGGAAATCCGTAACTGCGTTGGCAACTGGGTTGCTTAGGCAGCAGCCTTGGAGGCTTGCTTGACCAGGCGAGCAACGGTTTCGGACAGCTGGGCGCCGTTTTGTTGCCAAGCGGCCAGGCGCTCGTTGTTCACAACGAGACCCTTTTCGTTGCCGGAAGCAACGGGGTTGTAGTAACCGATACGCTCGATGAAGCGGCCGTCACGACGGTTGCGGGAATCAGCAGCCACGATGTTGTAGAAAGGGCGCTTCTTGGAACCGCTGCGGGCAAGACGAATAACAACCATGTCTGATCCTGAGTTTAAGGAATGGAAAACCGTAAATCCTAAACCAACTACCCAAAAAGCGCAAGAACGGTGCACGCACTGCGCGCACAGGGAGTAATCTTGTGCTTCAAGGCGTGCGCTAGTCCGGCACATGGCCGGATGAAGTTCTTTACAATACTGGGCTGACAATCAAAATAAATCGCAGGTAATGAACGCCGCAACATCCCCCATCCCGGTCGGCCCAATTCTGGACTGGCTGGCCACAGACGTCTCCCCCGATGACGAAAATGAGCTTTCCGCTCTGGTGCGTCACGTGGAGGACTTGGAGCGTTCCGAGCCCACCTCCCCCGACCTTCATCGCTGCCTCGACCTGCTGCAGATTCGCAGCATCAGCTTGGCACGCCGCTTCCGGCAGCTCCTGGCCAAGGCCGCACTCCCTCTGGACATCCCCCTGCACCGTGGAGCAACCCGTCTCATCACGGCCCTGGGGAAGCTCGCCGGGATCTATGAAACCCTGGCCAGCCATACCCGCAGTACGCAGAAGTACAACCCCCACCTAGACCCGCAACTGATCGCCACCAAGGGGCTGGCCCTGCTCGGGGAACAGCTCACGCTTTCCTGCCTCGCAGGCGGAGGCGCGCCTTACGACTTCTGGCTCAAGGCCCACGCCCTCGCGCTGGGCGGCCGCCAGCTCCAGACCCAGCCGCGCCTCTCAGACTTGGGCGAAGGCCCCCTCAGCTATTACAAATACCTGCTGGCTTTTGCCACATCCCAACCCGAAGGGCTCACCGGCCCCCAGATCTGCTGGCTGGCCGACTACCTTGATCAGAGCGCCGGTGATGGCACCCTGAGCACCGCCACACCTGCCGAGGGTGACGCCCATTGGTTCTGGCTCGACCCGGAACAGGACAACCCGCCCCTGGCCCTCAGCCGCCGCCCACCGCCGCCCCTGGATGGCCTGCTGTTCTTCTCGCCCGCAGGCCTGGCCCCCCGCGCTACCCAACTTCTGGACAGCCTGGGCCAGGGCGGCCTGCCACCAGACGGCGTGGACAGCCACCTGAGCACCCTCGAAGCCTGCACCCTGCTGCGCCGCACTCGGGAAATCTGGATTATCCCGCCCCGGCGCGAATACGTGCGGCGGCGCAATCAGTACGCTATCGAAGTCTGCTGCGGTCTGAACGCCTGCTGGCATGCGCTCCAGCACCCTGCCGACAGCGCCCGCCACAGCAGCGAATGGATGGTGGTCAACGAGAGCCCCACGGGCTATGCCGTGCTCCATATCGCAGGCGAAGCCAACAACCTCAGCCCCGGCATGCCCGTCCTGCTCCGCCGCACCGGCGAAACCGACTGGACTCTGGCCGTAGCCCGCTGGATACGCAGCGACACCCCGGAACAAGTCGAAATGGGGCTCGAAGTGCTGGCCAACAGCGCCGAACCTGTCATGATCGGCTTTCGTGGCCTGGAACCCCCGCAACCGATGCAGCAGGCGCTCATGCTGCCTGCCGTACCCAGTCTGGGCCGACAACCCACGCTCCTCACGCCGGCGGGCACCAGCCTTTCGCCCCAGTTCATTTTGCTGGCCCAGAAAGCGAACATCTACATCACCCAGGCCCGGGTGCTCAACCAAACCCTGCAAACCCCGCTCATCGAACTGTTTCAGTACGAGCTCGACCCCTACCCAGCCAAGAAATAGGGGCGCGCAGGAAGACCGCCTACCCCCGGACGGGCCCACCCTCCGGGGCAGAGTCTCCATCCAACACCGACAAGGGCTGCTTGCACAACGCATCCATTTCCCCAAGCAGGCCGCCCCATACCGCCCGCACGCGTAGCTCCAGCGGATCCATCCCCACCCCACTCCCCACGG
>JAJTBM010000250.1 GCA_021286885.1 Rhodocyclales bacterium | reverse complement strand
CCCTTCCCGGGCCTCACCCTCGAGCGGCTCAAGGAGGGCGCCGTCCTGGCCCCCCGCCACAAAGGCCGCGTTGGCTCGGGCAAAGTGGGCCTCGGGCAGCTTGAGATAGGGTTCGGTCAGGGCTTCCACCAGGCGCCGGATCTGGGCCTTGTCGGAAATCTGGGCCAGGCCCCGGTTGAGGGCCAGGAGCGCCGTTCCGATCCGGTCGCCCTGGCGAGCCAGGGCCTTGGTCAGCTGTTCCTGCACATCCCGAGCACGCTTGTCGTCCAGCACCGCCCCGGCGGCCAACTGCTGGGCCTGTAACGAAGTAGGCTCCAGATCCAGCCAGACCTGGGCCGCCTCGGTGAGCAACTCGGCCTGACGGCCAATCACCGCCATTTCGGCTGCGCGCCGGGCAATGCGCGGATCACGGGTACGCCGGGCCAAGTCGATATAAGACTGGGTGGCCTGGCGCCCATACCCCCGGGCGCCGGAAATCTCGGCCAGCATCATCTGGTACAGGATCTGGCCGGTAAGCTCCTGAGCCGGATATTCGGGACGCAGGGCGGCGGGCTCGTCGGCGCCGTCCGGCACCTGGGCCCAGGCGCCCGTGGCCCCCATACCCAAAGCCAAGGCCAGAATCAGGGCAGCAGGACGCAGGCGTTTCATGACACGACGGGGGGAGCTCATGGAATAGGCAGAAGGTCGGGGGCTGGAAGGGCTTTCCACGGCACCCTGCCCGGCGGCTTGAGCCCAGGGCCCGGGGTGTCGCTAGAATAGCCTTGTGTGCGGCCGATGTTAGGCGCTTTCCCAGGTGCCAGCAAGACGCGCCCTGTTTCGCATTTTTACCGCTCCATCCTTCCTGATCTGCACATCACCCCATGCCCGAACTACCCGAAGTGGAAACCACCCGGCGCGGCATTGCCCCCGAACTGGTGGGCGCAACGCTCACCGGCGCTCTCATCCGCCAACCCCGCCTGCGCTACCCCGTCCCTGCCCTGCTGGCCGATGCGGCGACGGGCCTGCCCCTGCTGGCAGTGGAGCGGCGCGCCAAATATCTGCTGCTGTGCTTTGCCACCGGCCAGGTGCTGATCCATTTGGGCATGTCGGGCAGCCTGCGCATCCTGCCTGCCGACACCCCGCCCGAGACCCACGATCATGTGGATCTGCTGTTTGGCGCCCGCGCCCTGCGCCTGCGCGATCCACGCCGCTTTGGCATGGTGCTGTGGCTGCCGGCCGGCGCGCCCACCCACGGGCTACTGGCCCGGCTGGGCATCGAGCCCCTGGAAGCAGGCTTCACCGGGCCTTGGCTGCACCAGGCCACCCGGGGGCGCAGCACCCCGATCCGCAGCTTCATCATGGACGGGCACCGGATTGTGGGGGTGGGCAACATCTACGCATCCGAAAGCCTGTTCCGGGCCGGCATCGCCCCGGACACCCCCGCCAACGCCCTCGGGCTGACCCGTTGCACCCGACTCGTGGAGGCCATTCGCAGCACCCTGGAGGCAGCCCTCGCGGCAGGCGGCAGCACCTTGCGGGACTTTGTTGGCACAAATGGTCAGGCGGGCTACTTCCAGCAGCAATACTTTGTGTATGGTCGCACCGGAGAGCCCTGCAGGTACTGCGGAACCCCCATCAGGCGGCGTATCATGGGGCAGCGGGCCAGCTTCGACTGCCCCCGTTGCCAGCGCTGACCCCAACCCTGGCAGGGCCTGCATCTATAACCATAAAAGACCCCATAGTTTTATCGTCGCCCGGGCGGCGGCACATCAGGGACCAAGGACGTGAAAGACGCACAGATGCTTGTAGAACACTTCTCTGCCTACACCCAATGGCGCGCCGAGATCGCTGCCGGGATTGGCGAACTGCGCACCTGGCTGCAGCGCAACGAAGTCGGGGATGCCCAGTCCGATCTGCGCCTCCAATATCTGCTCGACCGGCTGCGCGAAGACAAGCTGGTGGTGGCCTTCGTGGCCGAGTTTTCCCGGGGCAAGTCCGAACTCATCAACGCGGTGTTCTTTGCCGGCTACGGCAACCGCATCCTGCCCTCCAGCGCGGGTCGCACCACCATGTGCCCGACCGAGCTGCAATGGCAGGCGGGCGACGTACCCCAGATCCGGCTGCTCCCCATCGAAAGCCGACGCACCGACGCCAGCATCTCCGACCTCAAGCGCCAGAGCGCCGAATGGCAGATCCGGCCGCTGGACACCAGCTCCGCCGAAAACCTCCAGCAGGCCCTTGCCCAGGTGGGTGAAACCCGTATGGCCAGCGCCGATGAGGCCCGAGCCCTGAGCTTCCCTATCGACGAAACCGGCGAAAAGGGGCTACGCCCCAACGCCGAGGGCCAAGTGGAAATCCCCCGCTGGCGCCATGCGGTGATCCAGTTCCAGCACCCCTTGCTTGAGCAGGGGCTGGTGATCCTCGACACCCCGGGGCTCAATGCCATCGGTGCCGAACCCGAGCTCACCCTCAACCTACTGCCCAACGCCCATGCGGTGCTGTTCATCCTGGCCGCCGATACGGGGGTCACCCAGAGCGATCTGGGCGTCTGGCGCGACCACGTGAACGCAGGGCGACGCCAGCGCGGCCGTTTGGTGGCCCTCAACAAGATCGATGGCCTATGGGACGGGCTGCGCAGCGATGAAGACATCGCCCGGGAAATCCAGCATCAGGTGAGCAGCGTCGCCCAGACCCTCGAAATCGATCCGGGCATGGTCTTCCCCGTGTCGGCCCAAAAGGGGCTGGTGGCCAAGGTCAACTCCGACCCCGACCTCCTCGCCCGCAGCCGCATCCTCGAACTGGAACACGCCCTGTCCACCGAGCTGGTGCCCACCAAGCAAGACATCGTGCGGGACAACACCAGCGGCGAGGTGCACGACATCGTGGGCCGCAGCCTGGATCTGCTCAATGCACGCCTGTCGGGCCTGCGCGAGCAACTGCACGAACTGACCGACCTGCGTGGCAAGAACCAGAACGTCATCGAATACATGATGCGCAAGGTGCGCTCCGAAAAAGACGAGTTCGAGCAAGGGCTGCAGAAGTACTACGCGGTGCGTAGCGTGTTCTCGAACATGTCCAACAACCTGTTCGCCCACCTGGGCCTGGATGCGCTGCGGGATGAAACCCGGCGCACCCGGGAAGCCATGCTGGATGCGGCCTTCTCCCGGGGCCTGCGGGACGCCATGCGGGGCTTCTTCAATCACCTGCGCGGCAACCTGCAAAAGTCCACCGACGAGATCACCGAAATCGCCAAGATGCTGGACGCCATGTATAAGCGCTTCACCATCGAACACGGCCTCAAGCTGGCCTCGCCTTCCACCTTCTCCACGGCCCGCTACGAAAAAGAAATCGACCGGCTCGAAGAAGCCTTCAATAAGCAGCTCAATTCGGCGCTCATCATCATGACCACCGAAAAGCATGTACTGACTCAAAAATTCTTCGAAACCGTGGCCGTACAGGCACGCCGCACCTTCGAAATCGCCAACCGGGACGTGGAGCAATGGCTGCGAGCCGTCATGGCCCCCCTGGAAACCCAGGTGCGCGAGTACCAGCTTCAGCTCAAGCGCCGGCTCGAAAGCGTGAAGCGCATCCACCAGGCCACCGACACCCTGGAAGATCGGGTGTGTGAGCTGCAACAGGCCGAAGAGGTGCTGGTGCGCCAGGTTGAACAGCTGGAAGCCATAGGCCAGCGCATCTACACCACCCTGGATGTGCAACCGAGTCAGGATGCAGCGCCCGCCTCCGATGCCATAGCGGCCTGAAGCCTGAAGCCTAAAGCCTGAAGCAACTGACTGATCCTTAAGGATTCAGCGCACCAAAAAACCGGGGCCGCAGCCCAGGCTGGAACATCCAGCCCGAGTTGCGGCCCCGGTGCCGTTGACCTGGCGGGTGCCCAAAGGCCCCGCCAAGGCTCACTTTTCGGCGGTCAGCTTGAGGAACTTTTCCATCAGGTCATCCTTGCTTTCGGGATGATCCGGATTGAAGGGAATGCAGTCCACCGGGCACACCTGCTGGCACTGGGGCTCATCAAAGTGGCCCACGCATTCGGTGCACTTGTTGGGGTCGATCAGATAGATCTCTTCACCTTGGGAAATCGCACCGTTGGGGCACTCCGGCTCGCACACATCACAGTTGATGCACTCGTCGGTAATCATCAGGGCCATTTTATTGCTTCCTTGCTTACTGGGTTTTGATCTTCAGACGCAGCCGTTCCAATACGCCCGGCTGCACAAACTTGCTCACATCCCCGCCCAGCCGTGCGATCTCGCGCACCATGGTGGCTGAAACGAACATGTATTCATCGGCGGGCGTCAGGAACACGGTCTCCACATCAGGGTAGAGCTTGCGGTTCATGCCGGCCATCTGGAATTCGTACTCGAAATCCGAAACTGCCCTGAGACCCCGCAGGATCACCCGCGCATTGTTTTGGTGCAGGAATTCCATCAGCAGACAGCTGAAGCCCTGCACTTCTACATTGGGATAAGGTGCCAGCACTTCCTTGGCGATCTCCACCCGCTCCTCCAAGGTGAAAATGGGGCCCTTGCCGCCACTGGCCGCAACCCCCACGATCACCCGGTCAAACAGGCGGGAGGCCCGCCGCACCAGATCCTCATGCCCCCGGGTCATCGGGTCGAATGTACCCGGATAAACCGCAATCCCGTCCCTCATGCCTGCCATTCTCCTGTGGGCGCAACCCTTGCTGCGTCAGGCGCAGGTGGCAAAGAGGTGATAAAACACCTGCCCGGCCTTGCCGTGCTTGATTCGCGTCAATTGGTCGATATGCTCGATGTCGTACTCCGCCTCCACGTACACCTGCCCGCCTTCCTTGAGCAGGGCTGGCAAGAGCGGGGTGATCTTCTCTATCCAGCCCATCCGGTAAGGGGGGTCCAGAAAGATGAGGTCGTAGGTCCGACCTGCGGAGCGCGCGAATTTTAGCGCATCCCCTCGCACTAACTGTACACACTCTGCCTTCAGGGTCTTTGCACTGTTTTGCAGAACCGAATACGCAAGCGCATCCTGT
>JAJTBM010000249.1 GCA_021286885.1 Rhodocyclales bacterium | reverse complement strand
GCAAAGGCTATGAACCCTTCCTGCTGGGAGGGAGTTATCTGCATATCCGGCGCATTTACGCGGGGAGCGATAGCGACCGGCTGGCCCGCAAGCCACCCGCAACCCAGTTCGCGTTCAACCCGCCCGGGGCTGGGGTGAGGGGCGCCCGGGTGTAATGGGTGCGTCTACTGTGTCCCGTTAGCCCGGAGGCTCAGCACGGGGTGATGGCGCAACAGGATTTGAAACAGTGCTCAAGCGCTCCTTGGGGTAGGGGAGCCTTTCATCCACCAGCGTTCTGCTTGCTTTGGTTGCTTGCGTACGGCATAAAACATGCCGTGCCTCGCCTGTTGCGCCGCACAATCCCGATGACAGCCTGCGGGTTCTCCCCTACAATCCTGGCTTGGCGTCCCGTGGGGTGGCGCCTTCCATCCGAATCCCCCCTCTCCGTGCCGCGCTGCCCCTCTTAGAATGGCTGCGCCGACCGAAGCTCCTGGCCGGTTCCAGACTGTTCCGGGGGCTGTTTTTCCCCTCTTCTTGCAGGGCGCGCATCAGGACTGCGTTCCGGCTCTGCAGATGATTCAAGACCAGAATTTTCCGCGTTGATGTGCCGGCGGGTGCTTTGGGCGCCTGGGCCGGTTTCCGTTTTTTCCGCATGTCCGATGCCTTGAGGCGGTGGTGTATGCGGCGTTTGATTTTTTGATTTGAAAGGAGCCACTCATGGCCAAGGAAGAAGCAATCGAGATGCAGGGCCGCGTTGAAGAAGTGCTGCCGGATGCCCGTTTCCGGGTGACGCTGGACAACGGCCACAGCCTGGTGGCCTACACGGGCGGCAAGATGCGCAAGCACCACATCCGGATTCTGGCCGGGGATCGGGTGTCCCTGGAGCTGTCGCCCTACGACATCACCAAGGGCCGGATCACCTTCCGTCACCTGCCGGGCCGTAATGGGGATTCCCCGGCGCCGGCTGGCGGTCATCAAGGTCGCCGTCCGGGCAGCCGCTGAGCGTCAGACAGGCGTTCAGATGCTGGTGGTAGCAGGCAAAGCTTGCCTGCGCACTGGCGATCAGGTTTGGAAAATCGTCGGTGCAGGTGCTGGCGAGCAGTTGTTGAAAATGTACCCAGCGCGCCGGGTTTGGCGTGCAAAAGTAGCGGCGTGGCGCCTCTGGTAGCCGGGCCGCGAGGCCTCGTCCGATGAAGGCCGCGCCCAGACAGGCCCCCTCCAGCACGTAGCGTATGCCCAGCCGGGCCGCCGGGTGGCTGACCGGGGGTAGGGGGGCGGCCAGGGGGCAGGGGGCTTGGCCTAGGTGGGCCAAGTCTGCCAAGTCGGCCTCCAAATCGGGCGTACGGGCTGCAAATAGTGTTTCCTGGGCGATCTCTTCGGGTCTTGCCGTGCTGGCCAGCAGTGCCTCCAGGGCGGCCTGGGGGGCGTGCAGGGCGGCCAGGGCCTGGGCGTAATGGGGCAGATCCAGCCCTGGGCGTACCAGCCCCCGCAGCAGTGGGTGGTGGTCCAGCTGGTGGTGGGCGGCCTGGGTGGCGGCCCGCAGCATGGAAACGGTGCTCATCCCAGGGCGGCTTTCTGCAGGATTTTCAACAAAAACTCCCGTAGTTTGAGGCCCAGCAGGCGGGTCTCGTTGTCCCAGGGGCGGCTGTGACCGAGGCGCTGTTCTATCCAGTTTTCAAAGGAGCGGCGGGGGGTGATTCCCAGCTGGCCATCGTGGTATTCAAGGGGTTTGTCCGGGTTGCCGCCCCAGGCGATTTCGTGGATGTGTTCGCAGCGGGTGAGGTAGATGCGCAGCCCGCTGCCCGTGCCCAGGGGCAGTTTGAGGGCCATCACGCCCGCGATTTCCGACAAGGGAAAGCCGGGCAGCTGCTGGCCCAGGGAGGTACAGCTCCAGAGCTGTTCGCCCGTCTGGGCCCGAAACCAGGTATCCAGAATGTGCAGGGCGTCTGCGTGCAGGCCGTGGCCGTGGCATAGCAGGTGTTGTTCGCTGCACAGCATCACGCCGTCGCAATGAAAGTCGCTTTGCAGTCGGGGGGCGAACTCGTCCCAGGCCCCATGCAGGTGGCCGTAGCGCTGGAGCGCCTGCTCCAGGTGCTGAAAATGCCGCTCCAGGTTGTCGATCATGCGCATGCGTGCCTGGGCGCGCAGGGCTGTGAGCTTGAGGCTGAAACGGCGAACTTCGGTGCTCAGGGTGTCCAGCTGCCCAGGGCGAGGGTGAAGCGGGTTGTTGCTGTGGGCGCTGATGAGGGCTTCCAGCTTGCCGGCGATCACCACCGGGAAGGATAGGGCGCCCACCACGCCCATGTTGGCCATGTAAATCTGGTGCACCGGTGAGACGCTACGCAGGTCGGAGTGGCTCAGGTCAGGGGGCGGTGCGCCGGTGCCAAGCAAGGGTACCGGCTGGGCGCGTGCATCCACAATCAGGCGCCAGGGGTTCTTGAGATACAGGGTGCGGGCAATTTGGGGAATGTCACTGGGGGGAAAGTGCAGCCCCAGATAGCTGCCGTAGGCTTCGCCCTGGCGCACTTCGTCTTGAACTGCGCCGTCGCCGCTGGCTTCAAAGGCGTAGTACAGCACCCGTTGGGCCCCGGTCTGGTGGGCGATTCGTTCGAGTAGTTGATGCCGGTGGCTGAGCAGCTCGGTAGGGGCGGGCTCGCTGGCGGGCGGTGTTTCTTCAGGGGCCGCTGTGGGTGTCAGCTCCAGAAGAATTCCGCCATCGGGGGCCCGGTTGAGGGTCAAATCCAGGCAGTGCTGAACGCCCTGGACCTGCCCTTCCACCCACAGTCGGCTGCCGGCCTGGGCGGGGAGTCCGCTCGCCCAGTGCTGGAGCAGGGTGGGCAGGGGCTGGTGCAGCCAGCTTTCGGGGCTGCCCCCCAGCCAAGCACCTACATTGGCGGCAACGTGGGTGGGGCGCAGATCCGGCCCCAGGGCTATCAGGGTGCCGTGGGCTTGAATGGCGCCTGAGTGTTGAAGCGCTTCCTGTTCACATTGGGCAATGAAGGTGCGTTGCATGCGCGTGGGCCCCTGGGTTCAAGAAGGGGTGACGGGGTTCAGTCGGGCGATCTGGTCTTCAAAGGCTTCGGCGCTCAGGGGTTTGCACAGGTAAAAGCCTTGGCCGAGCTTGCAGCCGTGGCGAACCAGCCAATCCAGCTGCCGGGCTGATTCTATCCCTTCTGCGATGGTAGTGAGATCCAGCGCTTCGGCCAGCCCCAGCACGGCGCGAGTGATGGCCTCGTCTTCCTTGTCCTGCCCCAGGCCGTCTACAAAGCTTTTGTCGATCTTGAGTTCGTCAATGGGCAGGCGCTTGAGGTAGCTGAGGGAGGAGTAGCCAGTGCCAAAGTCGTCTACCGCGATCCGTATTCCTGCCTGATCCAGACATTCCAGATTGCTCAGTACATGGGTGCTGCTGCTGTCGAGCAGGGCACTTTCGGTGATTTCCAGGCGTAGCAGCTCAGGGGGCAGCGAGGCTTCTGCCATGCGGCCCAGAAGTTCGGGGGCAAAGCCGGGCTCCCGGATGCTGCGGGGGGAGGCGTTGAGGGCGATGGGCGGTGGAGTGAGCCCGAGTTTGCGCCAGTTGGTGAGCTGTTCGATGAGCAAATCGCGCACCAGCAGATCCACTTCGGTGATCAGCCCACAGCTTTCGGCCACGGGAATGAAGTCGCCGGGGGATACGGAGCCCAGTTCCGGGTCGTTCCAGCGCAGCAGGGCTTCAGCGCCCAGCAGCCGGCGGTGGCCGGTGAGGGCATATTTAGGCTGGAAGACGAGCTTCATGCGCCGGGCCCGGAGGGCTTCGCGCAGGGCCCGTTCCAGGGTGGCCTGGCGCAGCAGGCGTACATGCAGTTCGGGTTTGAAGAACTCAACCCGGTTGCGCCCAAGCTCTTTGGCGCGATACATGGCCGAGTCGGCCTTTTTGATGAGCTCGGCAGAGTCGGTGCCATCGTCTGGATAAAAAGCGATCCCGATGCTGGCTGATACAAACAGACGACGTTCGCTGACCTCAAAGGAGGCCGAAAGCTCGTCCACGATGCGGCGCGCTACCCGGTCGGCGCCTTCCATGTTGCAGTCGGGCAGGATGGCGGTGAATTCGTCGCCCCCCAGCCGGGCCACCGTGTCGCCATCCCGCACCAGCCCTTGCAGACGTTCGCTGGCCTGCTTGAGGATATCGTCACCCACGTCGTGGCCCAGGGTGTCGTTGATGGTCTTGAAGTTGTCCAGGTCGATGAAGAGCAGTGCAATCCGGGTTTTTTTGCGCCGGGCCATGGCCAAGGCGTGGCGCAGGTGGTCGTGGAACAGGGTCCGATTGGGCAAACCGGTGAGGGCGTCGTGGGTGGCCAGGTATTCGGCTTTTTGCTGGGAGTCCTTGATCTGGGAAATGTCGGAAAACACCGCCACGTAGTGTTCGGGCTGGCCTTCACCGTTATCGATCCGGTTGATGGTGAGCCACTCCGGATAGATTTCACCGTTCTTGCGCCGGTTCCAGATTTCGCCTTGCCAGCAGCCGTCCTGGGTCAGGGATTGCCACAGGAGTCGGTAAAACTCGGGCCCGTGGCGTCCTGAGCGTAGGAGCGAGATGGGTTGCCCAGTGGCCTCGGCTCGGCTGTAGCCGGTGATTGTGGAGAAGGCTTGGTTGACCGTCTGCATGATCCCGCTGCTGTTGGTCACCACAATCGCTTCGCCCGCCTGGTTGAAAACCTGGGCCGTAATGCGCAGCTGTTCTTCGGCCCGCCGGTTCTCGGTGATGTCTTCGGCCTCCACCAAAAATGCCGCCAGACGCCCACTTGGGTCGAACAGGGGTTGGTGGCTGCTCTTGAGGTAGCGCCGGCCTTGGTTGGTGACAAAGCTGTGTTCCCCTTGCAGGGTGCTGCGCTCACGCAGGGCGCCCACATCCAGGGACCACAGATCGGCGGCCAGGGCTGGGGGGAGGAGCTGAAAATCGCTCTTGCCCAGGTAGTCATCCTGCAAACCGAAATACTCCAGAAAGCGGGGGTTGGCGTAGGTGTAGTTGCCATCCGGGGCTTTCATGGCAAAAATC
>JAJTBM010000248.1 GCA_021286885.1 Rhodocyclales bacterium | reverse complement strand
ACAGGTGACGCCCGGCACTCAGGATCTTCATTTTGGCGAGGATGAAGGAGTTGACGAACTCCCCGCAGAAGAAGGCGCATAGCGATGCGAGCACGATGCGCCAGGTGGAGCCGAAGGCCACCTCGTAGGCGCCCTGGTTGTGCCAGCCCGGGGCCGGGGGCAGGGCCACCACCACGGCGGCCATCACCGAGGCGAAGATCATCGCCCCAAAGCCGGCCCAGATCACCCGTCGTGCTCGGGCATAGCCATACACCTCGGTCAGCACGTCGCCAAAGATGTAGGAGATGGGAAAGAACACCACCCCCGCGCCAAAGGTGACGGGGCCCCAGCCGGGCAGGGTGAGCCGGGCGGCCCTGCCCGGGCCGACGATGTTGGGTTGGGGTGTGGGGTGTCATGGGGGGCGTTCCGGCGGGAGGGGATGGTTCAGTGTCGCACTGCAACATATCCCACTGCAACATGTCCCGCCGTTCGGCCCTGCTGCCCCTTAGCTCCAGAGGGCGTGGCCCAGGGTGCGGACGAGAATCCCGGCCATGCCGCCCAGCAGGGCGGGTTTCCAGACCTGGGCGATGCGCGGCCCGGCAGACATGAAAATCGCCAACCCGGGTAGATCCAGGGGGCTGATCAGAAAACCGGCGGGCGGGCCGTTGAGGGTTTCCGGCGTCATGGTGCCGGCGCGCAGCATTTCATCCATCACCCCCATGGCTGCGGTGCCGCCCGCCATGTATTTGGTGACGGTGGGCAGGATCAGGGCCGGGCTGATCCCCAGGCTCTGGAGACCGGGGGCGAGCCAGTGGGTGAGCCCGTCCACCACGCCCAGGCGGCGCAGGGCCAGTACCACGGTGAGGGACAGCACCAGCATGGGGATGGAGCCCAGGGTGATCTTGAAGGCCTCGCTGCCCGCCCGGTTGATCACGTCCAGCACGCCCTTGGCGCTTTCGGCCACCAGGTGATGGAGGGTTTCATCCAGGCGCGCCTCTTCAGCGCTCAGATGGCGCCCGGGGCCGTAGTAGGCGCAGGCGGCAGCGACCAGCCCGCCCACCACCGACCAGATCAGGGCCGGGCTGTAGTGCAGGCCCATGGCGGCCATGGGCATGGTCACGTTGGCCTGGGCCATGGCCAGCACCATGGCTACGGTGGCAGCCAGGTGGCGGCTGGAGGTGCCCCGCTGCTCCATCATGGTGAGGGTGGCGAGGGGGGCGGCGAAGCTGACAAAGTTGATCTGGAGCGCCGCAAACACCCCAAGCCCGGTCAGCCCCACCGGGCGCAGCACGGGGGTCAGACGCGCCACCACCCAATCCAGCACACCCTTGGCTTCGAGCAGCCGCATCATGGACAGCATGACCACCATCACCGGCAGCAGTACGAAGAAACACAGCTCAATGGCGGAGCGGCCCGCCCGCAGGATGACGTCGATCAGCAGATCCATCGGGTGTGGAATTGGATGAAATTGACAGGGCGCGAAGCATATCGCCTGTCATTGCTGCTGTGCAAAATTTAACTGGCGTAAACCGTATTTTGTGTCAGGAAAACAGCCGCACCACCAGGGGCAGCAGCCAGGGCAGGGTGATGGCGGTGAATAGCCCGTTGAGGCCCATGGCCAGGGCCGAGAAGGCGCCCACCTGCTCGCTGATCTGGAAGGCCCGGGCGGTGCCGATGCCGTGGGAGGCGAGGCCCATGGCGAAGCCGATGCTGGCTTCGTCCTTCACCCCCAGCCGGCGCAGCATGCCCGGGGCGAAGATGGCGCCGAAGATCCCGCACAGGATCACGAATACGGCGGTCAGGGAGGCCAGGCCGCCCAGGCGTTCGGCAATCCCCATCGCAATCGGCGTGGTGACCGACTTGGGTGCCAGCGAGGCGAGGGTGGCGGGGCTTGCGCCCAGCAGGGCCCCGATGGCGTAGGCCGAGAAGGCGGCGGTGAAGGAGCCCACCACCAGCGCAATCAGGAGCGGCCCACCCATCGCCACGAGGCGCTTGAGCTGGGCATGGAGCGGAATCGCCAGGGCGACCGTGGTGGGCCCGAGCAGGAAGTGCACGAACTGGGCCCCGTCAAAATAGCGCTGGTAAGGGGTGTGGGTGAGCTGGAGCAGACTGACCAGCACCACCATCGACACCAGCACCGGATTGCAGGCCGGATGGCCCTTGACGCGCCGGTGCAGGGTGATCGCGAAGGTGTAGATCAGCAGGGTGAGGGTGAGCCACAGCAGGGGCTGGGCAGAAAGATAGACCCAGATCTCGGTCATGGCGCTGGTGGGAAGCGGGTTCATGCCTGATCCTCCGGCTGGGCCTTGCCCCGGGTGAGCCAGTGCAGGGTGAGGCCGGTCACGGCCAGGCCCAGCACGGTGCTTGCCACCAGGGCAATCACGATGGGCCAGAGCTCATCCGAGAGGCGGCTCATGTGCAGCATCACCCCGGTGCCGGCGGGCACGAACATCAGCGACAGATGCTGGAGCAGGGTGCCTGAAGTCTGGCGCAGCTCATGGGACGGGCCCTGGCGCAGGATCAGATACGCGAGCAGCAGCCCCATCCCGATCACTGGGCCGGGTACAGGCAGTGAAAAACCCACCCGGAGGGATTCTCCGAGCAGCTGGAAGACAAGCAGGAGGGCGAGGGCGGCAGGCATGGGGCGGGATTTTCCGGGATCTGGCGGAATGATGCCAGCCCCTGCGCGGTCTGAATGGCCGCCCTGCCCCGGCGGTCGGCTCAGACCCGCTTGAACAGGGGGCTGCGCACCTGTTGGGCATCGGCTGCCGAAAAGAACTTTTCGGTGTAGATGTCCTTTTCAAACAGACGCCCCTGCATCAGGGTGGTGATGCAGGCTTCGATCATCACCGGGGGGCCGCACAGGTAGGCCTTGCGCCCCCGGAAATCATTGTCGAAGTGGGCCCGGGCGGCCTCGTGGGCATAGCCCCGGAAGCCCTGCCAGCCACTCTCGGCGGGCTCGTCCGAGAGGGCGGGCACGTAGCTAAACTGGGGGTAACGCTCGGCCAGGGCCAGAAACTCGGCGTGGTAGTACAGCTCCTGCTGGTTGCGCGCCCCGTACACCAGGGTGATGGGCAGGGTGGCCTCGCCACCCTCTTCGAGCAGGTCCAGGATCATCGAACGGGGGCTGGACAGGCCCGAGCCCCCGGCGATGAAGAGCGAAGGCAACCCCGCCGAGCGGTGCACAAAGAAACGCCCGTAGGGGCCGCTGAAGCTGATCCGGTCGCCCACCCGCAGTTCCTTGTGAATCCAGGTGGTGCCGGCGCCACCGGGCACGATGCGGATGTTGAGTTCGATCTCCCCCGCCGCCGAAGGAGGGCTGGCCAGCGAAAAGGCGCGCACCCCCATGTCGTGGGGCAGGTTCAGGTTGATGTACTGGCCCGCCTGGAAATCCAGGGCCTGGCCGGCATCCAGCTCAATGTGGATGCCTTTGATGGTGGGCGTGAGGTCTTCGATACGGCTTACCACGCCGTGAAAATCCCGTACCGGGATGTCGCGGGCGTCGTCGTCGATCTCGATGTCGGCCTCGATCACCGCGTCGGATTCGAGCATGGCGCAGCAGGCCAGGGTCTGACCTTCCTCGCGCTCGTAATCCATCAGTGCAAAGTTGGAGGCGTTGCCGTGGTCCACCTCACCCTCGGCAATGCGCACCTTGCAGGTGGCGCAATAGCCCTGGCCACAGGCGTGGGGCAGATAGATGCCGGCACGCAGGGCCGCATCCAGCAGGGTCTGGCCTTCTTCGACCTCAATGGTCCGGCCCAGGGGTTCGATGGTCAGTTCATGACTCATGGGGAATGCTCCTCTCCGTCGGGATGGGGGGCGGCCCGCCCGGGCAGGCCGCCGCCGGGGCTCAGTAGCCCGAACCGCCCAGCCCATTCAGGCCGGGGGTGGTGAAGCGGATCAGATCCTTGTGGCCGATCCCGTTGTCGCGCAGGCTCTTGGCCGGGTCGGGGGTAAATACCGTAGGGCCGTTCTGCCAGACCACGGTGCGCCAGTCGATCCGGGCAAAGTCCGGATGCACGCGGTAGCAGTCGGTGATGTACTGGTCGATGATCAGCCCAAACGGCGTCTCGGGCGGCAGGGCCAGCACGAAGGGGCGGGAGAACATCCGGTGCTGCTCCCAGTTGATGTACAGGAGCTGCTTGCCCTTGTAGTTCTCCAGGGCGTCGCTGGACGGAAAGTCGTAGGGGGCCAGGGTGGCGATGCTCATGGTGGGGCTCCTCGGGGCTCAGTTTTTGGTGGCCAGTGCGCGCCAGGTGGCAAAGTTGTGCTGATCTTCGGAGCCGTTGAAATCGCCGGTGGCCCGCTTGTCCAGGCGCCAGTAAGCGGCGATGTGCTCGCCCGGGCGGAAATCCGGGGCGCTGGCATCCACGCCCTCGGGCACGCAGTTGCCCTGCAGCGCCTGGTGGGACGACACATAGGTCTGGACGTACTTTTCGGGTTCGTGGGCGAAGATTTCCTGGCAGTGGTCGGAGCAGAAGTGGAACTTCTCGCCCTTGTAAACCGTTTCCCGGAAGCACTGCTGCATCGGATCACCAGGCTCGTTGAACTTGATGGTGGACACGCACACCTGGCAGTTCATGGGCTGGGTCTTGTTGTTGAAGCGCCGGCCTGCTTTTTCCTCCTCGGCCCAGAATTCGTACACTGGCCGGTAGTACTTGTCGAAGGTGTTGGGATACTTTTCCGACAGCCAGTCCAGCTCCTCGGCGGAGGGCACCCAGGTGTGGAAGGGCGTTGCGTCCGGTTTCATGTAGAAACCAATCCAGCTCTGGTGGGTGATGTGCTCCTTCTCTTCAACGGTCTGGGCGAAGCACTTGGGCACCTGGATGCCGTAGCGGGCCAGATCCTTGAACAGGGCGGCGCCGTTCTGCTCGAAGTAGATTTCCCAGGCTTCCTTGAAGCTCATGATGCGCTTGGGCAGCATGTAATCCATCATCATGCCCACCGAGGCCAGCTTGCGGGTGCCGCGCCAAGTCCATTTATCAATCCAGCGCTGGACGATGGGCAGGTTGTCCGGGTCCTGCTCCAGCATGAACTTGATGCATTCC